>JAQVVK010000010.1 GCA_028698975.1 Victivallaceae bacterium | reverse complement strand
ATCGCCTTTCAATCCTTGCAACACGATTGCCAACTTTTCTTTGCCCGTCCATTGTTTCTTTGCGCCCATCGGAGACTCCTTTCTGACACTCTCTTAATTTAGCACAAGTTTCAATGGGGGCAATATACAAATGCTCTGTCGCAAAATAACCGGTTCAGCGTTTGACCCGCCCCGAAGTATTGCCGCCCATCAAATTGAGCACATCGCTCTTTGACGCGTAATTGTAGTCGCCCGGTATCGTGTGTTTCAACGCACTGGCCGCCACCGCATAGCGGATCGCCGTTTCCGGAGCACAAATTTCGTCGTCGTTGAGCGCGTAAATCAACCCGGCACAGAACGAGTCGCCGCCGCCAAAACGATCCACAATGTCGCGTATCTCGTAGGGAGCATAGACCCCGTCCTCGCCCAGCGGCGCAAAAAACGACTTCCCGGTGCCGCAATCAAAAAGCATGCCGCCCCAGTTGTTGTGGTCGGCGGAGATGCTTTCACGCAACGTTATCGCCACAAACTTGGCCTTGGGGAAACGCTTCGAAAGTTTCGAGGCGACCTCCGAGTAACCGCCAATATTGATCCGCCCGGATTCCACCGCGCTGCCCTCTGACTGAATCCCGAAAACATCGGAGGCGTCTTCCTCGTTGCCGATAATGATGTCGGCGCACGCGACAATCTCGCTCATGCAGCGGCCAGCCAATGCGCGTTTGTCGGTACCGGCCTCCCAATTCCACAACTTCTTGCGGAAGTTTAGGTCGCAGGATACGGCAATCCCCATCTTGACGGCGGTCTGGGCGATCTTCAAGGTCGCCAGATAAGCGTTGCGGCTGAGTGCCGGGGTGATGCCCGACAAATGCAGATGACCACAGCCGGAAAGCATCGACTCGAAATCGTAATCGTCCGGCCCCAACAGCGAAATCACCGATCCGTCACGGTCATAGACCACATTTGAGCCACGCAGCGCGGCACCGTGCTCGGCATAATAAATCCCCATGCGGCCGCCTTTGCGGTAACATATATGCGCGGCGTCGCACCCGATCCCGCGTATCTGATTGGCAAACGCGTGCGCAACCGGGTTGTCCGGCAACGCGGTAAGATAGCGGCTGTCGGCTCCAAACATGGCCAACGAAACGCAAACATTGGCTTCTCCGCCGCCGAATGAGGCTTCCAGCCGACCTGGCATGGCCTGTCCGAAACGATGTTTGCCCTCAGGACAAAGCCGCAACATGACTTCCCCGAAACCGGCGATTGTCTTTCCCATGATAAATCCTCTTTTAATAAGTTTTGGTTAAACCTGGTTTAATATAACGCATTTTGGGCTTTTTGCATAAGAAAAGAGCGTTTTTTTTGGCTTTTCGTATGGAATTTTTCCAAAATGGAGCTAAATTTAGAGACAAACCTGCAACCCCGTTGTGTAATGGTAGCACAACTGGTTTTGGTCCAGTCAGTCCAGGTTCGAATCCTGGCGGGGTTGCCACTTCGGATATTTCGCAACATGAATGATCGCAAACGCGAAACCCTGGGCAGTCGTTTGGGGTTCATAATGCTGGCCGCCGGCTGCGCGATCGGACTCGGCAATGTCTGGCGTTTCCCTTTTGTGACCGGCAAATACGGCGGAGCATATTTCGTACTGCTTTATCTTGGGTTTCTTGTGCTGCTGGGGTTTCCGATCATGATTATGGAGCTCTCCATCGGCCGCGCCGCCCGCACCGGAATGTATGGCGCGCTGCGCGACCTGCCCGCCAAACACCCCAGCCGCTGGCGTATTCCGGGCGGGATCGTCTTTTCCGGCAACCTCATTTTGATGATGATGTACACCACGGTCACCGGGTGGATGCTCGCTTATTTCTTCGGATTCCTCTCTGGCGACCTCGCCAGTGCGGCAATCGCCAACCGCGAAGTCGACTATTTTGCCGGATTTCTCGCGTCGCCGCTCCGCATGTCATGCTGCATGGCCATTGTGGTGGCCGCCGGTTCGCTGATCTGCGGTGTCGGTCTGCGCAACGGCGTGGAGCGCATCACCAAAGTCATGATGGTGTGGCTGCTGTTTCTGCTGGCCGGGCTGGCGGTTTACTCCGCCACGTTGCCCGGAGCCGCCGCCGGATTGAGCTTCTATCTTTTCCCGGACTGGTCGCGGTTTGCCGCCAACGGCATGCTCGGCACCGTTTCCGCCGCCATGTCGCAGGCGTTTTTTACGCTGAGCCTCGGTATCGGAAGTATTGCCATTTTCGGCAGTTACATCGGGCGCGAACGCAGTCTGCCGCAGGAATCCTGCCTGATCATCGCCACCGACACCGCCGTGGCTCTGCTGGCTGGAGTGCTGGTCTTTTCGGCCTGCTTCAGCTACGATATAGAAGTCGCCTCCGGGCCGGGATTGATCCTGATCTCCATGACCAGCGTATTCAACCACATGCCGTATGGCCAACTGGTCGGCACCTTCTTCTTTCTCTTCATGTTTATCGCCGCGTTCACCACGGTGGTCGCCGTATTCGAGAATCTGATCGCCTTTATGATCGACGAGTGGCACTGGGCGCGCCCCAAAGCCGCGCTGGTCAACTTCGTCGCGGTCGGGCTGCTTTCGCTGCCCTGCGTTCTCGGCTACAACCTGTGGAGCAACATTCATCCGCTCGGAGGAAATAGCACGGTGCTTGATTTCGAGGACTGGCTGGTAAGCAGCAATCTTCTGCCGCTGGGCGCGTTGCTGCTGGTGCTGTTTTGCACACTTCACGGCGGTTGGGGCTGGCGGAACTTTTTGAAGGAAGCCAACACCGGGCGCGGAGTGAAGTTGCCCGGGTGGTTCAAGTGGTATGCATTCACGCTTCTTCCGCTCGCCATCGCCGCGCTTTTCGCACTCGACATATACAACCGTTTCATAAGGTAACGTTATTTATGGCTCCCCGATTATACATGTTCGACATGGACCACACTCTCATCGACAACGACTGCGACGTGAGCTGGAAACATTTTCTGGCCCGCCACGGACTGGCTCCCGCGTCGGCTCCCGCCGACGGCGACCGTTTCTTCGAACAGTATAAGCGGGGCGAACTTGACCTCGACCGTTTCTTTGAATTTCAATTCAAGGAGTTCATCGGCCGCACCGAGGAGGAAATGCGGAAACTTGCCGAACAGCACTTTGAGGAGATGGTGCGCCCCAAAATGGTGCCGCAAGCGGTCGAATGCGTCCAATCCGCGCTCAACCGGGGAGCGGAGGTCGCCATCGTAAGCTCGACCAATTCGACGCTGGCACGGCCGGTGGCCGCCGCGTTTGGCATTGCCACGGTGGCCGGCACCGAGCTGGAAATGATCGACGGTCGTTACACCGGCCGACTCGCCGGGGCCTACGGCCTGGGCGAAGGCAAACTCATTTCCGCCCGCTCTCTGGCAAAGAAATTCAATGTGACGCTTGATGACGCCGCCTATTACGGAGACAGCATCAACGACCGGTATATCCTGACGGCGGTCGGACACGCCAACGCGGTCGATCCGGATCCGGAACTGGAAAAATTGGCTCTTGCCAACCGCTGGCACATCCTGCGGTGGCGTACAGCCGGAAAGCAAACTAATGACTGAACTTACGCGTAAATCTATTTATTGTTTTCTGATCGTTTTCGGGCTGCTGTCGCTGGCGGTCGCCGGTCTGGAAATCGCCCGCATCGACGTGCGTTTCGCAATCATGACCGGCGAAATAGCCACCCGCGGGGGCGGCGTTTTTCCGACCGTCAACGGGTTCTCCTACGCGGATTATTTCTCTCCCTATGTGTTTTTGTCATATTTGACCAGCGGCGGAGCGCGCTGGCTGAACTTGTGGACTCTCGCCCTCCCGACCATGCTGCTCGGAGCCTACACCGTGGCCATGACCTTTTTCATCGGCGAAAAGACCCGCCCCGGCTCCGGCATGATCGCGGCGGCCATGCTGGGCATGACTTGGGAGTTTTGGAATCTTCTGCTCGGTTTCGGTATCGATGTACCGGTCATGGCGGCGGCGGTCACCATGCTTTATTTGCTTGGATTTCATCATCGTCAATGGTTCACGGCGGCGGCCTTTGCCGCACTGCTGATCTTTTCATTTGCCATACGCGGACCGTTCGGACTGATCATGCCCGGAGCCTTTGTCGGCGGCTGGCTGCTGGCTCGCCGCGAGTGGAAGCTGGTCATCGCCTACGGTGTCATGGGAGCGGCGGTAAGCGTCGCCTGCGTCGCCGTCGGAATATACCTTATCTACCGCCAGGGCGGGCGCGAACTTTTTGATGTTTTCTGGGCGTGGCAGATCACCAGCCGTCTCGGCCAGAGCAACTACGGGCCGCATTACTACTTTACCAATGCCATCGCCTCCTTTGCTCCGGTAACCCTGTTTGGCGTAGCCTCGATCGCGTGCGGCCGCGGCAAACTGCTTTCGCGTCCGGAGGTCGCCGGCTGGCTGGGCGCATTGCTGCTGACTATCATCGTAATAAGCATACCCAGCTGCAAGCATTTGCGTTATATCGCCCTGACGCTTCCGGGGTTTGCGCTGCTGGCCGGGACCGGTATTTCCGACGCCGATACGCTATGCCCGCGTATCAGCAACTGGCTGAACAAGCTGGTGCATCTGCTGGCAACGATTATTTTCCCGGTTTCGCTGATCGGGCTGGCGGCGACCGCAGTGGTCGGCTGGTTCATGCTCTCGCCGGTCGAGCTGCCCATATTTCAGTGGGGTTCTGGAGTAGTGGCGGCTCTATTGATGTACGGATTTTTTAAGCCCCGCACCGGCAAAACCTTTGAATGGCTGAAGTTGAGCGGATTCGCGGCAATTATAATGTTGCTTGGGGTGTTTCCTGTCATGATTGAGCGTGAAAGCTCCAGAGAATTCGTCGCCGCCGCCGAGTCGCTCCGCCACGGCCGGGTTTGGCTCTATCAAATCGGTCAGGATCACGACGACCTCAAGTACGTCATCCATTTGGATGAATCAGGGCGGCGCGATCTTCGCTATATTCAAAGCGGTTCATCGGCCACCCACCTTGACCGCATGTACCCGTCGACCACCTTTGCCGAAGCCGCCAAAACAATAAAGAACGGCGACGTCATCATCGTGTCCGGCAAACGCGAAGCCGAATTGAAACAGCTTTTACAAGCATCAGGCATCAAATACGGCAAGCCGCAAAGCGGTCATCTCGGCCGCAAGAAGCATTTAGCCTTGCCGGTGCTCGACTGAGCCACGGCGTCCGTGACCGGCCAGAACTCCGCGGCAGCGGCGGGCGCACTCAAAATGCCACAGCACAAACGTGATAAGAGCCGCCGTCGCCGTACCGGTCGCCCCCTGCCACGCACCAAGCACCGGAAACAGCAACAATGAAAGCAGCAAGGCGGGTATTGAACTAAACATGGATTCCCGCAAACAACCGGCCGCATTGAGAAAATTTATTCGAAACTGCACCAGCAACGCCACCAGTGCCGCCTCGGTCAATACCATGCAACACCAGACCGCCCCGGCATATTTCGGAGCAAACAATACTGAGATCAGCCATCCGCCGCCGAAGATAAAAACCGGCAGAGCCGCCAGCATCATGGCGAACGCCCCGGAGTCGATCAAGGCGAACACCCGGCGCAGACGGGAAACCTCTCCGCTGCGGTACAACTCCAGCGACAGCGGCGTAAACGCCATGGGTATGCCGATCAGCGAATAGACGATCATTGCCACCGGAGCGGCAATGTTAAAAGCCGCCACCTCGTCCGCGTCGCCGACGCATGCCAGCGTCACCGTGCCCCAATCACACAGCAGCGGCGCACCGAGCGACAGCACCGCAAAGACCACGCCGGATTTCATGACGCGGCGAGCCAATCCGACGGCGCAACGGTTGATGGCCAGCCCCGACCGGCTCGGCCACGCGGCGGCGCAGACGATCGCCGCCGCCACACTGTAAACGATGATCACTCCGCACAACCCCGGCTGCCGCAGTGCAACCGCAGTTCCGGCCAGAAGCAACACCGACTGAACTATTTTAAGCAGATTGAGTCGGTCGAATTGCTTCAAAGAATTCAAGGTAAAAAAAAGTGCACTCTCCAACGCAAAAAGCGGCAGGTAAGGCAGAAAACACCATATGGCCGCCGGATCAGCCGGCATCGGGAAATACCAGCGCACAAGAAACGGTGTTGCCAACGCCAGTACCGCTGCCGCCGCGCCGAAAACGATCACCTGATAGCGGCAGGCAAATCCGAAGAGCTGACCGGCCCGGATGAACTTCCGCTCTTGAAGCATACCGGGCAGCATGTAGAGCAACGCATCAGACGACCCCAGCCGCAACACCGCAAACACGATCATCAAAAGCGAATACATGCTGTAAAAAAAAGCATATTCATCAATATCCAGTCCGTTGGCCATCAGGCGTCGCGTCAGGTAGCCGCAAATCCCGCCGACTCCGGCGGCGATCGCCGAAGAGAGTGAGCCGCGAAGAAAATCCCGACCGAATCTTTGCATTGCGACCACTCCCCCCCTAATGCGCCAATCAGTTGAAATATCGGGCGAATCGATAAAGCGACGCAATGACCGATGCCACCGGTTTCGGCCAGAAACGACGGAAAAAGGCCAAATCGTCAATGTCGCGGTCGCCGGAAAGGTAGGTCGCAACCGTGCCGCTTGCCTGATGCATGCGCCGGATCAGCAATGTGGCCGGGCAAAAGACAAAACTGCCGTCGTAATCGCACAGTCGCAACCATGCATCCCAATCCAAGCCGACCTTTATCGCCGGATCGAATTTAAATTCTCCGCAGCGTTCCCGATTGAACATCACGGTCGGGCAGCATATCGGGTCGCCCAGCGAAAGCATGACGCGGCGCGCCCGCTTCGAAGCGATCGCATGTTTCAAATAGTATGGCAGCAAAAGCACGTCCTTTACCAGCAGCAGCGGCTGCATGCGCTTGATGCGTTCATTTCGGTAATGGGCGCAACTGCAAAAAGAGATCAGATTGTCAGGCACCCGCTCGGCGACAGAAAGCATTCGTTTGGAATAATCCGGTTTATAGAAGTCGTCCTGGTGAGCCAGCGTCACATATTTGGTCTCGGCCTGAGCGTAAGCAAACGACCAGTTGACCGCTGAACCGGCCAACCGCTCATGCGGATTTACCACATATTTCACCCCGTAGCGGCGAGACAGCGATTCAAGGAATTCGTTGGGCGACGATGTGGCGATTATCACCTTTGAATGATATTCCTGAGCAAGCAGCGATTTCAAGGTCGCCTCGATATATGGAGATTCCTGCCACGCCGATATGACGAAAGTATGCAGATTTTTCGGCAAACTCATTTGACCGTCCCCCGCCGCCGCCAGACCGAAAGCAGAGGAGAATTCTCCACCAGCTCGTAATCGGAAGACACCTGCCGGAAAAGTTCACGCATGTTTCCCAGACGACCGCTGCGCATTATTCCTTCGCGCGCAATGTTAAGATATTCAGGATTGAGCACGACATCATATTCATAGTTGCGGAAAATATCGCGATCGACAAAAATATACTGCGGAGCGGCCTGACGCACCTTTTCGGTCATCTTCCGATTATCCGCCGGGGAGCAAGGCGAGCTCTGAATATCATGAAAAGCCATTGCCGAATAGCGTCCGGCCAGATAAGGCAGGATATTGTCAAAGCGCGAATAGATGTATATCCCTTTGCTGTCCGGCGAATATTTGCGGATAAGTTCGCAGGCCTGGTCAAACCATGCGCCGTCAACCGTGGTCAAAATTCGCGCACGCGGGTTATTCCATTGATAGACGCGGTGCGTTCTTTGTATGCTGTAATTCATAAAGTAAAAGGTGACGTAATAAAATAAAATCGACATCGAAGAAAAGATTATTGCGGTACCCAACGCCCAAAAGCGAAAATTATCGTCTTGACCATGTTGCGCTTTCTTGCGTGCATATAACATGAAATGCGCGGCCAGAACCATGAGCATGAGAATGAGCGGCATGCAGCCGATAAAGTGCTGATAGTTGCTGCTCCAAAGATAATACAAAAATGAAATCGACACCGCCAGCAGCAGAGCCACAAGCGTGCCGCGCGCCCCGGCCGGCGGCCGCTTCCAAAACGACATCGCAACCATGATCCCGCAGAAGACGATGAGGAAAAATCCGACCAGAAGCGGCGATGACGGAAAGCCGAGCAACCCGAGAATATAATAACGCAACGCCCCGCTGCGTCCGCCACCCATGCTGAATGCCAACGCCGGGATCACAAAACCGAATACGACAGCCAGCCGTCCCAACATGCCGCCGATGTTGCGCCATCGCGAAACCAACTGCTCAAACAATAACGCAACGACCACCGCGACCACGCACGACATGCCGGACGTGAAGTCATTGAGTACATTGACCGCCAGCACCGCGCCCAGAGGCAGCGACCAGATAAACTTGCGTTTTTTCAGCATGAAATACAATACGACAAACACCCACATGTTGAATAAATAACGCCCCGGAGACTGCCCCGGAGCCATATACAACGCCTCGTACCCCACCAGCTCCGTGCATCCGATGTAAATCAGCGAATACACCGCCAGCAGAAACCAACGTCTTGTGATCAGCCAGATTGCGGCAAGCATCATACCGAGGTAGATGAAATAGCTCGAAAAGATGGTCTTGAGATAGAAATTATAGTCAAGCTCGCCAAACCAGTTGAGAAAACGTCTCAGCAACTGTGTATTCAAATACCCGTACTGCATACTGACTTCGGATGATGGCTTCCCCAAGTTCAGCGCGTTGATCGAACCAAGCAAAAAGTTATGATGATGAAACATGTGCCGGTCAAGCAACTGCCAGGCGTTTTCGTATGCATTGGCGCGCTTTATAATATCGGTCTCGTAACCCGGCTCCGGCAGCTCCATATAACCGTCCAGAAAATCACGCAGCCGGCCGCGCTCTTCCGGCCGAACCGCGTTGATCAGGCTCTTTTTGACCCGATCCGGCACAAGGCAGGGATCGCCCAGCACCACCAGCGACTTGAGCGTTTCATCGTAAAAGATGACCGGCACCAGTTTAAGATCATATTTTGCAAGGTCGCCCTGATTGATCATCTTATTGATCATGATGCGGATATCGCGGTTTAACACCAAATCAAGTGCGGTGGTCCTTTGCAAAGCGATATGGGGCGCGATCTGCTCTTTTGGATTGTTTCCGTTATCGGTACGACAGTCATATGGGGTGACGCCCAGCAGTTTTTTGCTTTTGTACACCGCATGGAGATCAAGCTCCTTGACCTTGCCGTCGTGGCTTTTGACCAGCACGGTTTCCGGCAGGCCGCTCCATGAATTGAGCACAAAAGGGGTCAGCACAAAAAGCGGAATGACAAAAAACAACAGCTGCGCCGCCAATGCCGCGCATGTCAGCCAGATCACGCCTTTGTCACCTGCACACCGCCACCGGTGACGGCGCATCAACACCAGCGGCACCAGCAGCCACGCCGCACCACAGACAAGCCCCAAACAAGTGATCGGCAGCACTGGTCTCCACATCAGCATGCCAAAAGCGGCGCAACCGGCTCCAACCAAAGTAAAGGCGACTACAACCGCCATCTCCAGCCACCGGCGCAAATTATCAGGCAACTCGAATTTTATGCTTTTTTTCCTGCGCAGCAGCAAAAAACACAAAAAGCCATAACCGCAAAGATAGACGATTAAAAGAACATAACAGGCCATCGTCAACATTTTCTCGGGGAAGAAGAATGGGCGAATCCATACAAACACACTATACAATATGCGCATGGACACTGGCGACCCGCGATAAAACAGCAGAGCCTTGGTCAGCACATAAATATTTCCGATCAATCCGACGCCGCCCAAACAGAAAAAAGCCAGCGCGATTCTTGTAAAGTTCTTCTTAAAAAAATCAGGCATCTTTAGAATCATCCTTCCTCGTTTTCCGCAATATTTCAAGTTCGGCACGCAGCATTGCGACCTCCTGCCCCAGCTGCATGATGCGCATCTGGTTTTTGGATAACAGAAGCGAATACTGCAAGAGTATAAGCAATATCCCGCCGATCATCACAAGAAACAACGTCGCCGGCGGATACCAAATGCCGATCAGTTCGGAAAGAAACAGAAGCCCCTGCGTCCAGAGCGACAGCACGATAAGTATCAAATCGACAAAAAGCCAAAGCAAAGCATACGCCTCGTTGAGCTTTTTTTGACGCATGAGCAAAAAGATCACAAACAGAAAAAACAGACTTCCGCCCAGAGAAACCCACTGAATCAAGCTAAACATGTCACTTCACCGCCTTTTCGACCGGCCTGATCGCGGCAATGCCGGCCGCCAGCATTACTTTCACCATATAATATGCCGCCCGGACCGGCCCGATCGAGGAGATGCCGCCTTGACGCTCGCGCATTACCACGCCGATTTCTCCGATGCGGAAACCATTGCGCGCAAACAGCACGAGTTCTTCCGGCTCCGGATAGTCAAACGCCGGGTAGTGCTGCGCGGCGAACTCCAGCGCAGCCCGGTTGTATGCCCGAAACCCGGAGGTGCAGTCGCGCACCTTTACCCCGGCAATACAGTGTATCCAGCCGCACAGTACGGCAATGCCGACCCGACGCGGCGCAGTTGATTTGAAACCGTCACATCCCAGCATAAACCGCGACCCCACAGCCAAATCAAGCTCGCCGCGCTCCAGCGGCTTAAGCAATGCGGCCACTCCGTCGGCCGGGTGCTGGCCGTCGCCGTCGAACTTCACCGCAACCCGGGCACCGTGGCGCAAAGCATACACCAGCCCGGTCTTGACCGCCCCGCCGATACCGAGATTAAACGGCAACTCCAGCAGCACGATCCGCCGGTCATCAACACCGCGCACCGCTTCCGACGACCGGTCGGTCGAGGCATCGTTTACCACCACCAGCGTTGCAGCCGGCACCGCGATCAGGAGTTCGCGCAAAGTATCGGCTATGCAATGACTCTCGTTGTAGCATGGTATAATTATGTAGATTTCAGAAGCCACGTCGTCACCTTTTTATCCTGTACACCGCAAAATAGTCCCGATACGGAGCGTTTAGCAATTCAACATCGGCCCGCCCCGCTACCGCGGCAAAATCGGCGCAGTCACGGGCAAGCACGATCAAATCGCAGTCGCGGAAAACCGCAATATTTCCGACCGGCGGGTGATTGTAACCGTTGACGACAATCGCGCCGCTCCAATAAGCCGTTTCAATGCAGTCTGACTCGACCAGCCGGAGCCGTCGCCCCGGAAATTCACGTTCACCGTAGCCGGCGATCCACACGCCCAATTCCCGCTTGGCAGAGTCGTCGCGCGAAAACGCCATCGACATGCCGTTGACCAACTGGGCAATCAGTACCGCCGCACACGCTACCCACACCACCGGGCGGCCGCCCGGCCAGTAACGCCGGATTATCGCCAGCAAAACCCCGGCTCCGCTCACCGTAAACATCATAAACATCGGTATCATGAAAATATAATAACGGTAGGCGCTAACCATGCGGTAATAAATGACCAGATGCATTGCCACCAGTAAAAACATCACCCAGTAATCCAAACGCCACTTCCGCCGCGCCACGATCACCGCGGCACCGATTGCGGCAAAAAACAAATACAACTCGTAACAACCACGCGGAGCGGTATTGAGCAGCGCATTGAGCCCGACCGACATCCCGGCGTACCATGCCGGTTCGACGGCGGCCACCGCCGCCGTCGCGACCCCGGCCACGGCGACCGGTGCGGCGGCGGGAGACACCGGCTGAAATATACCCAGATGAAATATCTGATCGATGATTTCCACCGCTCGAAGGTCGGTAACCGCAAAACCGGTCAGGTGATAATTGAGCAGGCAAAACGGTGAGATAACCACGGCAAAGACGATTATCGCAATGGCGATGTTACCCCATCTTGACAACGCGTACCAAGCCTGAGAAAGCGAGCGTCGAAGCAAAAAAACGCATGGAAACCAAAGCAACACCAAGATTAGAGCCGCCGGCATGCCCTCACCTCTTGACACCGCCAATCCACCCAACGCGACGCCAAACCAGACAAAATCCATGCGGATATTTTTCTCCATGCTCCTGAAGAAAAAAAGCAGCGCGAAGATGATGAAAAAAATCCGGGCGCTGTCGATCAGCCCGGCCCCGGCAAAACGGATGATCTTAGGAGCCGCGACATAGAGCAGACACCCCCATGACGCTTCGAGCGGCGTAAGGTAGCGCAGCAAAAACGGCCGCAGCAAAAACAGCACTCCGACATAAAAAGCGCAGGCCACGATCACCGTGGCCCGGTAGGCTTCGCAGCCCAGCATGCACAGCCCGCCGGAGAGCACGATATTGAGCATCGGCACCCGGGCGGCCACACCCTCATACCAGTTAAAAAAACCAAGTTCGCGGGCGCAATAGGCGTAGACGCTGGCCGAATCGCGATAGATGTCATAACCGAAAAAAACATAGCACAGCGACACTGTGACGGCTAACAAGACCGACAGTCTAAACAATGACTCCGACCGATTAAGAAAACTTTCAATCCATCGTTCTGCTGCTATAATGACATTTTGCATCAACGCCTCCTCATGCTTATCAATATAGCATAATATGGACAAAGATTCAAGATTGTACGCCGGAAATCATCGGTCAGCCGACACCCCGCGCAATCAACATTCGCAAATATCCGCGCCGATGGCCGTGAGCTTCTCAGTGAGATTTTCGTATCCCCGGTAGATCACGTCGGCCGAATTTATGACGCTTTCGCCTTTGGCGCACAAAGCGGCGATCACCATTGCCATGCCGGCCCGGATATCAGGGCTGGACATGGTAACGCCGTGCAGTTTAGCCGGTCCGGTGATGACCACCCGGTGCGGATCGCACACAATGGCGTTGGCCCCCATGCTGATCAGGCGGTCGGCAAAATAGATGCGGCTTTCAAACATCTTCTCAAAAAACATGACCGATCCCTCACACTGGGTCGCCGCCACAATGGTGCAGCTCATCATGTCGGAGGGATATTGCGGCCAGGTGCCGTCGGCGATCTTGGGGATATGTCCGCCAAAGTCACACTCGATACGTCCGTGCTGGCCGCCGGGAAAATAGATGTGCGAAGCATGAAGCTCCATTGCAAAGCCCATGCGCTCAAACACTCGGCGCAGCATCCAATAATGACGCGGCGTGGTGCCGCTCACAATGAGTTCGCCGCCGGTGGCCGCCGCCAGAGCGAGAAAGCTGCCCGCCTCGATGTAATCTCCTGAAATCTCAAATTCGGCTCCATGCAGCGTTTCGACCCCGTCGATCTCCAGCGTATTGCTGCCGATGCCGGAGATCCGGCCGCCCATGTCGTTAAGTAGCTTGGCCAGATCGCCGACATGCGGCTCGCAGGCCGCATTGTAGAGGGTGGTCCGCCCCTTGGCGGTGACGGCGGCCATCAAAACCTGCTCGGTGGCGGTGACGCTGGCTTCGTCAAGAAAGAGTTCGCGGCCGATAAGTCCGTGCGGGGCGGAAAAGATGTAACTTGCCTCGCAGGTCATGGCGGCCCCCAGTTTGCCGAGACCGTAAAAGTGACCGTCAAGACGGCGGCGGCCGATCACGTCTCCGCCGGGCGGATACATCTCGGCCCGGCCGCAGCGCGCCACCAGCGGAGCGGCAAACAAAATACTGGTGCGGTTGCGCGAACAAAGCTCGCTCGACACCGTGGTAGTGGCCACGTCCGGAGTTTTAATCCGCAACGTATGGTTTTCAAACGAAAACTCTGCGCCGAGTTCGGCGGCGATGTCAAGCATGGTACGCACGTCGAGAATATCCGGCACATTATGCAACACGACTTGTTCTCCGGTCAACAGCGTTGCCGCGATCATCGGCAGAGCCGCGTTCTTGTTGCCGCCGATATGAACCGATCCGGAAATCGGATTTCCTCCAACCACCCTCAAACTTTTCATAAAAAGAATCTCCAGCTGATGTTATGACGAAACATAGCACGTTGCGGCGAATTTGCAACGGATTTCGGCGTATTTTTCATCAAAGTTGCTTGCAAATCGGCAGTTTTGAATTATATTAAAAGCATTTCCGCTTCTTGATCGAAGAGCGGGATAAACAACCAAACCCGATGGCTGCTTGCGAAAAAGCGCCGCAAAATGGAAAGGATGCCGTAAAATGGCGAAAATTACGATCAACGATTTGCTCGAAGCCGGTTGTCACTTTGGTCACCAGACCCGTCGTTGGAACCCCAAGATGAAGTCTTATGTTTACGGTGCGCGCAACGGCATCTCCATCATCGACCTCACCAAGACGATGTACCAGATTGCGGCGGCCTGCAATTTCCTGCAGCGCGTCGTTGCGGACGGCGGCGACATTCTTTTTGTCGGCACCAAGCGTCAGTTGCGTGACACGGTGGCCAAGCTGGCCGCCGACACCGGCATGTTCTGCGTTTCCGAACGCTGGCTGGGCGGCACGCTCACCAACAACGTAACCATCCGCAAAAGCATCGCCAAGATGGCCGAGATTGACAATACGCTCGGTTCCGACGGGGTGCAGTCGATGAAGAAGAAGGAGATCTCCTCGCTCAGCCGCACGGCCGAGAAGCTTCACCGCAACCTTGACGGCATTGCCAACATGAAGAAGCTGCCGGCCGCGCTGGTGGTCATTGACGTTTGCAACGAGCTTAATGCGGTGCATGAGGCGAACAAGCTCAATATTCCGATCGTGGCGATCGTCGATACCAACGGCGACCCGTCGCTGGTCGATTACCCGGTGGCCGCCAATGACGATGCGGTAAAGTCGGTTGAGATCATCACCAACCTCTTCACCGAGGCGATCAAGGTAGCCAAAGAGATTCACCAGAAGCGCGTCGTTGAAGAGCGTGAGGCCGCCGAAGCCGCCAAGAAGTTGGCGCAGGAAAAGGCCGACGACGAGGAAAAGAGCGAGAAGCCGGCCAAGAAGCCGGCTGCCAAGAAACCGGCGGCCAAGAAGCCTGCCGCCCCCAGCGAGGAAAAAGCGGCTGACAAGGCCGAGCCGGCCAAGAAGCCCGCCGCCAAGAAACCGGCCGCGAAGAAGCCTGCTGCCGCCCCCAAAGCGGAAAAGGCTGCCGACAAGGCCGAGTAATCAAGAACCGGGAGGAATAAAAATGGCTGCTATCACTGCTAAAATGGTGTCCGATCTCCGTGAACAAACCGGAGCCGGCATGATGGATTGTAAAAAGGCGCTGGTCGCTGCTGACGGCGACATGGACAAGGCGGTAGAAAACCTCCGCAAGTCCGGAGCCGCCAAAGCCGAGAAGAAGTCTGGCCGTGCGACCAATCAGGGCAAGGTGCTCACCGCGATTGAAGGCAATGTTGCCGGTATCGTCGAAGTGCTTTGCGAGACCGACTTTGCCGCCAAAACGGATAAATTCATCAATCTGGTCAAGGGAGTTGCATCCGACATCGTCAAGATGACTGGTGACGGCGACATGACCGCCGCGGTACAGGAAGCCGAAAAGACCAACCTCACCGATCACATCGGTGTGATTGGCGAGAATATGCAGATCCGCCGCGCCGCCCGTTGGACGGCTCCGGCCGGAAAGCTGGTAAGCTATCACCATGACGGCGGCCGGGTAACGGTGCTGGTCGAGGTTGAGGGCGAGAGCGATCCGGAAGTTCTCAACGACATCTGTCTGCATATTGCGGCGTTCCGTCCGGCCTACATTGCTTCGACCGATATTCCGGCCGAAGTGGTTGCCAAGGAAAAAGAGATTGCCGCCGCGGCCGATCCGAAGTTGGCTGGCAAACCGGCCGCGATTTTGGATAAAATTCTGGCTGGCAAGATCAACAAGTTCTATTCCGAAGTCTGCTTGATGAATCAGCCGTGGGTTCGCGACGACAAGACGTCGCTGGCCAAATTCCGGCCCAATCTCAAGGTCAAGCGTTTCGTGCGTTGGGAAGTTGGCGAAGAGCTTTAAGTTCTGAGATTTCCCGATAAAAGAGGACTGGCTTTTACGCCAGTCTTTTTTTTGCTATTTTTGCGCCTGTAAATGCCCGGCCAATGCTTTGCACAGCAGCCGAGGCAGGCCTTGTAAATGCTCTGCCCAGCAGCCGCGATAGCGGCGTTAGGTCAAGGGTTGTGCCCTTGCGGGGAGTAGCAGAGGGCGAGTAGCCCGCCGTGGCCTTGCTTACTCACAAAAACCTTGTTATAGATAAAACTTTTGATCCAATCTTCTCGCACAGTCACGGCAAATACAAGGCTTTTGATCGGACATCTTTGCGATCGAATATTACCCAGAAAACTGCTACTGCCGGTTTTAATTGTAAGCGGAGCGGCCACGCTGGTTCAGGCACTGTCCGGCGATATTCAAACGCTGATGATTTCCCGCTTTTTAACCTATCTTGCCGCCGGCGGGCTTCAACCGATTCTTCAAGTCATGCTGGCTAAAGTCACCAGCTCGGAATTGCGCGGCACCTACCTCGGCTGGTCGGCCAGTGTCAATACGGCCGGAGGCATCGTCAGTTCGCTTTTAAGCGGTGGCATCGCCTACTATGTTGGAGTGCGGGGGATATTCATTTCCGCAGCGATGATTTTCCTGTTCATGATCCCTTTGATCTATCCAACGATCAAAGCCAGCAAGCAGGAATACGTCTGCGACCCTAATGCAACGCGAAAAACATTGAAATCAATCTGATCGTCGTTTTATGGAACAATATTATGTGAATTTCAACCATGTACAGCGGATTCATCCGACGTTGCAATACGAAACGCCGGATGAAGTCCATTGCTGAACTTGCAATCTGCGCCCCAAGCGGTATAGTAATCTTGAGGCCTTTACGCATATCATTCAATAAAAAGTTGTTCGGCCAAGCGGATAATCGCATCAAAAATGGACTCGGAGAATCAGACCATGTCAAACATCACCATTGATTTCACCAAACGCACCGGCAAGATCAAACCGATGAACGCCGGCAACAACGGGCCAAAAATTCCATGCGGGGATCAGACCAGCGGAAATTTTGACACATATAAGATGATCCATATCCCTTATGCCAGACTTCATGACGCCAATCTTTCCACCGCCTACGGGGCTCCGCATACGGTTGATGTCAGGGCGATATTCAAAGATTACGATGCCGACCCCGAAGACCCCGCAAATTACGACTTCACCAGGACCGATATTTTGTTGAAATCGCTGGCGCGGGTCGGTACGGAGCCGTTTTACCGGCTGGGCGGCAGTATAGAACACAATCCGCGCAAGTGGTTTACATGTGTACCGCCTGATTTTGAGAAGTTCGCGGTCATCTGCGAGCATATCATACGTCATTGCACCGACGACTGGGCAAACGGGCTTAATATGAAGATTACATACTGGGAAATCTGGAACGAGCCTGATCTTGATCCCGATGACTCAATCAACAAACGCAATTGGCAGGGGACGGCCGCCCAGTTCAACGAATTATTTTGCATCGTTTTTTCGAAGTTGAAAACATCTTTCCCGCACTTGAAATTCGGCGGCCCCGGTACGGCCGGCCCCATTCGTCCGGGATGGAGTGACAACTTTTTTGCGGCACTGGCCACACAGGGGTTGAAGTTGGATTTTTACAGCTGGCACTGCTATGCCTACGACCCCGGATTTATTGTTGAATGCGTTGAGAATGTCCATCGTTATTTGGCCGAACACGACCAGCCGCAGGCGGAAAGCATTCTTAATGAGTGGAACTATGTAAAGGGTTGGTCCGATGAATGGGTGTATTCGCTTAAGCATGAAGCCGGCATGAAGGGGGCGGCATTTGTGCTTTCTGTCATGTTGGCCTGCCAAAAGAAACCGCTGGATATGCTGATGTACTATGATTTTCGCGTATCTTGCGCGATGAACGGGCTATGGAGTCAGGGATATTTTGATATTCAAAAACCATGGTATTCGTTTTGGATGTTTGACAAGCTGGCGCGGCTCGGCACCGAGGTGGAGAGTTTCTCCGATGACAATGAAATATATGTTGGCGCGGCATCTGACGATCGTGGCCGCAAAGCGGTGGTGGTGTGCGCCTATAGTGACGATGACAATTTCGGGGTGAGGAAGCCGGTCATCAGCTTGAAGGGGGTTTCTGACGACGAAAAGGCAAACCTCACGGTGCGATTGCTTGATGAAGGGCATGACGCGACGGATATTCCGTTCAACATAGACGGAGAGGCGATCAGTTTCAACTGTAACCTGCCGCGCCGGTTTGCCTTGCTTATTCAGTCGGTTATTTAAAAGTCGATTTTCTATTTAGATGAGGCAACAAGGCCGACGTGTACTTGAGTACACGTCGCTTTTGTCTCCGAAAAGCCCTCTCAAAATGGGGTTTGCATAACCGACTAATAAAGCGTACCTCTTGGACATAGCGAATCGAGTTCGCCAAACCATTGCTTGCCGACTTCTGCTAGGCGGTTGCCGCCACCCGCTATTTATCCCAGGTGGCAGAGCAGAGCATTTGCCGTGGCGTTGTGAGAAGTTAGGATCAAATGTCTTGTTTCAGACTGGCTTCCTGTGAGTAAGCAAGGCTGCGGCGGGCTAAAAATTTTTTGGACGCTTCGCTTAAAAATTTTTGTTTAGCTGACGCCCGCCTTTGGTCATAGGGCTACTCGCCCTCTGCTACTCCTCGCAAGGGCACAGCCCTTGACCTAACGCCGCTATCGCGGCTGCTGGGCCGAGCATTTGCAATGACTCTTTTCCCGCCAGGTCTGCCACCACGAATATAGGGGTGGAATGAATGCAATCCCTACCGCCGTGGCCACGATCATGCCCCAGCCGGTGGTGACTCCGATCACCCGGCGACTCTCCGCCCCGGCTCCCGTGGCGAACATCAATGGCAACACCCCGACCACAAAACTCCACGCCGTCATCAACACAGCACGGTAACGGAAGTTCGCCCCGTTCATGGCGGACTCCGCAATCGATTTACCGGCCTCCCGCTCCTGCTTGGAGAACTCCACCATCAGAATCGCACTCTTGGCCGCCAACCCGATCAGCATGATAAGACCGAGCTGCCCGTAGATGTCAAGCTGCATGCCGCTCAAGTGCAATCCGGCCAGCCCCCCCAGCGTCGCAAATGAAACACTGATCATCACCGGCAGCGGTATCACCCACGAACCATACTGCGCCACCAAAAAGAGATAGCCAAAAAGAAACGCCAGTACCATCAGCATGCCGAGTTTGCCCTCGTTGCCGCGCTCCTGATAGCTCATGTCTGTCCAGCTTAACGAGAAGTCATTAGGCAGGTTTTTAGCCACAAACTCCTCCATCTGGTTCATGATCTGCCCGGAACTCGCGCCCGGAATCGGTATTACGTTGACCGTCGCCGCCATACTTTGTTCAAAGCGCGTGATCTTTTGCGCTCCAATTATATAGCGTACCGTTGCCAGCGACGACAACGGCACCTGCGCTCCGGAATTATTGGGTATTTGCATTTCTTCCAACGCGGTAACCGTCTTGCGCTCGTCGGCGTCAACCTGAAGTTTTACCTTGAACGAGTATCCGTAGATGTTGAAGTCGTTTATATAGAGCGACGCAAGTTTGCTCTGCATGGTTGCAAAAATCCGGCTCACCGGCACGCCCATCGCCTCGGCTTTGCGGCGGTCGATGTCCAGATAAAGCTGCGGCATCCGCGCATTATAGGGGCTGAACGCAAACATCACATTGGGCATCTTTTGCTTGTTGTTAAGTTCGTAAAGAAACTTATTGAGATACTGCTCCAGCTCAAGCGTCGTGCGGTCGCCGTTGGTCTTGAGCGCACAGCTTACGCCGCCGGTGGCTCCCAAACCCATGATGGCGGGCGGCTGAAACGCGTTGACCGTTGCGTCCGGAAACGCGGCGCACTCTTTCATGATCTTCATGCGGATCGCCTCAATGCTGCGTTCCGGCGTCTTGCGCAGATCCCAGTCGTCAAGCACCACAATGCCCAGACCGATGTTTTCGCCCAGTCCGCTGATAAACGAGAAACCCGACACCGTGATGACGTTTTTGACGCCGGGTATCCGGGATACCGTTTCAGTGAATTGACTCAGCGACTTGTCGGTGCGCAGCAGAGCCGAACCCGGCGGCAGCATGAGTTCACAGAGAATCGCCCCCTTGTCTTCGTTGGGCAGGAAACCGCCCTTGAGCATGGAAAACAATCCATAGTTGCAGCCGAGCACCCCCGCGATCAGCAAAATCGTGAGCGTAATGCGCCGCACGAATATGCCGGAGATCAAGAGATATCCCCGCTTGGTCCCGTCAAGCAGCTTGTCAAACCAGCGAAAGAGTATGAACTTCTTTTTCCGGTCGGCGGCGTATGGTTTCAAAACGATCGCACACAGAGCCGGGCTGAGCGTAAGCGCGTTCAGCGTTGAAAACGACAGCGCGACGCACATCGTCACCGAGAACTGTTTGTAGATGGTGCCGACCAGACCGCCGTAGAAACTCAACGGCGCGTAAACCGCCACACTCACCAGCGTGGTGGCGATGATGGCTCCGGATATCTGGTGCATGCTCTTGACAGCCGCGTCGTAGGGCGACAAATGCTCGTCCTGAATCAATCGCATCGTGTTTTCGACCACCACGATGGCGTCGTCGACCAGCGAACCGATCACCAGAATCAGTCCGAACATGGTAAGCACGTTGATCGAATAATCCAGCAGCAGCATCACAAAGAACGTCGCCAGCAGCGACACCGGTATGGCGAGGCTCGGTATAAGCGTCGCCCGCCAGTCCTGCAAAAACACATAGGTTATGATGATGACCAGCGCGAGCGTCGAAATCAGCGTTATGCCGATTTCGTAAATGCTGCGGCGAATGTAGTCGGTCGGGTCATAGCCCAGTCGATAACTCACCCCGTCGGGGAAACGTGCGCTCAACTCGGCCAGCCGGGCGTTGGCGTTGTTGACCAGATCGATGGCGTTGGCCCCGTCTTGCCGGTAGATGGCGATGGAGATCGACGGAGTGCCGTTCCAATAGCTGTTGTTGCTGTACGAGTCGGCGCCGAGTTCGAGTCTGGCGATGTCTCCCAGCGTGATCTGCCGCCCGTCGCCGGTGGTCTTGACGATAATGGCGGCGAATTGCTCGGTGGAGCGCAGCCGCCCCACCGTGTCGATCTTGAACTGCATGTATTGACTGGCCATGCCGTCGCCGACCGCTCCGGCCGCCGCCTGAATGTTCTGCGAGGTAATGGCGTTTGACACATCGGAAGTCGAAAGGTTCAGCGCGGCCAGTTTCAACGGGTCGAGCCAGACGCGCATGCTGTAATTGCGTTCGCCGAGGATTTCGGCGTAACTTATGCCGGGCAGACGCGCCAGATTGTCTTTGACGTTGATGCGCACATAGTTGGCAAGATCAAGCTGCGTCATCTTGGCCGGATCGGCCAGAAACACATAGACTCCGGCGATGTCGGTGGAGCGTTTGGCCACTTTGACCCCGATGTTGGTGACTTCGGCCGGCAGCCGGGTGGTGGCGCGCTGCACCGCGTTTTGCACGTTGACCTGCGCGATATCCGAATTGGTGCCGGGCTTGAAGTAGAAACAGCAGTAATAGGTGCTGTTTTCCGACTCCGAATTATAGTAGATCATATTTTCGATGCCGTTGGCCTCCTCCTCGATCGTGCTGGCGATCGTTTCGGTGATGACCTGTGCGCTCGCACCCGGATAATTGGCGACCACATAGATGCACGGCGGCGCGATTTCCGGGTATTCGGCGATCGGCAGCTTGGTGATGCTGAGCACACCGGCCAACGCCATAAGTATGGACAGCACAAAGGCGAGTTTCGGGTGATCGATGAAAATTTTGGAGAACATTTTTCACCGCCTACTTTTTGTAAGGAACCGTCTTGACCGCGGCACCGGGTTTGAGTTTGTGCATGCCGCCGACCACCACGGTCTCGCCGGCCTTGACGCCGGATTTGATCTCCTGCAGATCGCCGGAAACGTTGCCCGCCAC
>JAQVVK010000136.1 GCA_028698975.1 Victivallaceae bacterium | reverse complement strand
GTTGTTGTTTTTTTGCGTTATTGCGATCGTGCAAACCGACCCCATGCCGAAATGCACCGATAAATCAATAACATACCATTTAATAACGAATTTTCAAGTTTAAAATACTGGAAATCAAAGTTTTTTGTCGATATTATGCCGCCCGTCGCCATAATTCATCGAAAAAGGCCGATCTTATGACGCAAGTCTTTGAACCGTACCCGGCTTGACTTCAGCGCAACGCTTCCAGCTTCTTAAGCATCGACTTGGCGCGGGGATCGCCCGCCTTGGCCGCCTTGCGAAACCATTCGAGGGCTTCGGCCTGGTTTTTGGCAACGCCGTTTCCGCTGTAATAAATCACGCCGAGGTTGTACATCGACTTGGTCGATCCGTGTTTGGCCGATTCTTTAAGCCATTTCACGCCCTCCGGCACATCTTTTTTGACCGATCTGCCGTAAATATAGATGTATGCCAGATCCTCCTGCGCGCCGGGATGCCCCTGCTCCGCCGCCTTTTTGAGAAGCGGAATACCCTCGGCATAATTATTGGCCTTAAAGAACTTCCACGCCTTGAGAAAATCATCCTGAGGCGAGGCCCCGGCAATCAGGCACAGACCGCAAAGCACCAACCCGGTCAAAAACAGCTTTCGCATCATAACAGCCATCTCCTTGATTTTGAGTTTCATATTGTATTACCTTACCACCGGAAAATATTTTTTCAATCGGCTTTTTTGACAAAAAACCGGCTGACAGCTTGCAAAAACCCAAAGATGATGCTATTTTATCATTTGTTCTCAACGGTTTGGCGGTTTCACGTGCTCGGTCCGGGCGTGCGGCGGCCAAACTCGCAACCATAAAAACAAGGAGTACCGAAAATGGACAAAGCCACCAAGACCGCCATCATCGCCAAGTTCGCCCGTCAGGACGGAGACACCGGTTCGCCCGAAGTTCAGGTCGCCGTGCTCAGCGCACGCATCAACGAGCTTACCGAGCACCTCAAAGCCAATTTCAAGGATCACAGCACCCGTCACGGTCTGCTGGCCATGGTCGCCCTCCGCAAGAAACTCCTGAGCTATCTGGCCAAGGAAAACCATGCCCGATATTTGGAGCTGACTGACAAGCTGGGCATCCGCCGCACCAAGTAATCCATACCGGGTGCGTAAAAAAGAGCGGCGTCCAGAGAGACGCCGCTTTTTTTATCGTTTTATTTTTCCTATCAGGTTTAATGCTTGAAGAACTGTTTTTTTCGCTGTATATTATCTTTGTTTAAAAGTAACGACAGGGTTGCGCAATGAATATTTTTCAGGAACTCAAGGCCCGCGGCTTCTGCTATCAGGCAACCGACGAGACCGCCATCGAGAAAATGCTGGCCGAGGGCAAAGTCCGTTTTTACATCGGCTTCGACCCCACCGGCAACAGTCTGCATGTCGGCCACCTGCTCCCGGTAATGGCCATGCGCCTCATGCAAAAGGCCGGTCACACCCCGATCGTACTGGTCGGCGGAGCCACCGCCCGCATCGGCGACCCGTCGGGCAAACAGACCGCCCGCCCGATGATGACCATTGAGACCATCAACGAAAACGCCGAGTGTCTGCGCCGCCAGCTGGCCCGCTTTATCGACGACTCCGACGGCAAGGCGATCTTCGTCAACAACGCCGACTGGCTCTGCAAGCTCGGCTACATCGACCTCCTGCGCGAAGTCGGCACCATCTTCAGCGTCAACCGCATGATGACGCAGGAATCGGTAAAATCCCGGCTGGAAAACGGCTTGTCTTTCCTCGAATTCAATTACTCCATTCTTCAGGCTTACGATTTCATGACCCTCAACCGCGACTACGGTTGCACTCTGGAAATGGGCGGGCAGGACCAGTGGGGAAACATGGTCGCCGGCACCGAGCTTATCCGGCGCAAACTCGGCAACGAGGTGCAGTGCATGACCATACCGCTCCTGCTCAACTCCAACGGGCAGAAATTCGGCAAGACCGCCGGCGGCAACAATGTCTGGCTCGACACCGCACGCACCACCGTTTTTGATTATTACCAGTTTTGGCGCAACTGCGACGACGCTCAACTGCGCAAACTGCTGCTTTACTTCAGCCCGCTGCCGGTCGAGGAGATCAACCGTCTGGCCGATCTCTCCGGAAACGTCAACCGGGCCAAAGAGATCCTCGCCTATGAAGCCACCGCCCTCGCCCACGGGGAAGCGGCGGCGGCGGAAGCCTATCTCGCCGCCGGCAGCCGTTTCGGCTTTGCCGACCCCGACGGCAAGGTGCCGACCACCAGCGCGGTCGCTCAGGTCAAAAGTTCGGCGGCGGCCGCCGAGCTGCCGACCGTCGCCGTGCCGATGTCGGCCTTTGACGAACCGGTCGGGCTAACCATTCCACGGCTGTTGACGCTGGCCGGATTGACCAAGACCAACAGCGAAGGCCGCCGTCTGATGCAGGGCGGCGCGGTATCGCTCAACGATGTCAAGGAGAGCGATCCCAACCGGCGGCTGACGCCAGCCGAGCTGGGCGATGGAGCGACTCTGCGGGCCGGCAAGAAAAACTTCCGGCGCGTCGTACTTGAAAAATAATTATTATATTGAGGATATTAGACATGGCGGTAAAAAAAATTTTGTTGGCGGCGGTGACCGCTGCCGCTGTGTTCGGCGCGGTTGGTTGCACGTCGACGGATCGGCCGCTGCCGCCGGAGCCGCAGTTTTCCCAGCGCGACGAAGTCCGCGCCGCCGAGCTTCGTCAGGCTCTGGCGGTCTGTCCGAACCGGATTCTGGTGGTGCGCCCCGGCCAGCTTTTGCCGGAATACCTGCTTAAACCGGAAGCCATCATAGAACACGCCGGCAAGCTCGGCTTCAACCGCATCAATGTGATGCTTGGAGAAGACGACGACCCCGACCGCGAATTTATGAGCCGGTTGTTTAAGGCGGCGCACAAAGCCGATATGAAGATTGGCATCACGATCCGTCAAACCGATTTTGTGAAGCGTTTCCGCTCGACGGCGGTGCTCCGCCATTTTGCCAAGGCGGGCACTTCGCTCCCGGAGATCGCGGAGAATCTGGCCGACTTCATCGATTCCCAGCCGGACGACGAAAAAATTTCCGCGGTTACCGTCATCATCGAGCCGCAGGCCTTTGTCAAGGGACGGCCGGAGAACCCCAAGGATCTGCTCTTTGTCTGGAGCAACGGCAAGAGCGGCAAAGACAGCGACAACGATCAGATCGTCGAATACACCATGCGCAACCTGCGCATTGCCCGCGACGAACTCGCGCCGACTCCGCTGATTATCGGGGTGCCCGATTTTCTTCATGACATGGTCGGGGCCGGATTGCTTAAATACGGTACCGTGCAGGATTTTTTGGATATTTCGGGTGCCACCCCCGGCGTGGCTCTGCTTTCGACGGGAAACAAGCCGAGCGAAGTGCTTGACGGCGTGACGGCGGAGCTTAACTCGACCAAAGATCCCGGTTCGCTGCTCGTCGCGGTGTATCTCGCCGAACACAGCTCGGTGGAAAAGGGCGCGTTGCGCAAGCGCAACTGGGCGGATTTTATTCGTGCGATCGATTACGCAATAAACGAGTGGCAAAAAAATCCGGCGTTCGGCGGAGTGGCTCTCGGCCCCTTCACATCGCTCGAATCAATACTCAAGGAGGATTGACATGCGTTGTCCGCAATGCGGCTGTCTTGACGATAAAGTGATTGATTCGCGCGCCATCAAAGAGGGTGCGGGCGTGCGCCGCCGCCGCGCGTGCCTTGAATGCGGGTTTCGCTTCTCCACCATCGAGGGAGTGATCCCCGAGGAACTCCGCGTCGTCAAACGCGACGGCTCCCGCGTGGAATTCGACCGCGACAAGGTGCGGCGCGGCATTGCCAACGCCTGCTACAAGCGGCCGGTCGGCACCGACGAAATCGACCGCATGGTCGAGGAAGTTTCCACCTCCATAATGCGCGACTTCGACAAGGAAGTCACCAGCAAGGAGATCGGGGAGCGCGTCATGGCACAGCTCAAACAGGCCGATCAGGTCGCCTATGTGCGTTTTGCCTCGGTCTACCGCAAATTCAAGGATGTGGATGAGTTCATCGAGGAAATACGGGCGTTGAAATGAACGGTTGGTTAAAAGGCGCACTGCATACCCATACTCTATGGTCGGATTCACCCGGCCTCCCGGAGAACATGGCGGTTTCCTATCGAGACCGCGGCTTCGATTTTCTCTGCTGCACCGATCACAATGTCTATGCCGACGACCGCCAGATGTGGCGGGAGCTGCTGCCCGACGAGGGGGATTGGCCGCATACGCTTTCGCGGGCTGAATTCAGTCGCTTCGCCGCCCGTTTCGGCGCGAACAAGGCCGAAGTGAAAAAGATCGGGTTCAAGACTTTCGTGCGGCTGCGCACCTTTGACGAGTTGAAACGCGAAATGGAGATACCCGGTCGTTTCCTGATGATCGGCGGCGAGGAGATCACCGGCTGGCTTGACCTGCCCGACGGCGAACGCCATGCCCATCTGGTCTATCTCAACATCCCGAAGACCATTCCATTCGCTCCGGGGCGCAACGTCGCCGAAATGATTAAGATCAACCGTAACGCGGTCGAACAGGCCGCCGCCGAATGCGGCGTTGAGGATTATTTTGTGATGCTCAACCACACGCATTGGCGGTATTTTGACGTGACGCCGGAGGATGTCATCGCCAACCCGGAGTTGCGCCACATGGAAATTTGCAACAAAGGAGCCTGCTACCCGATCCCGGAGGGAGCCTATTCGGCGGACAAACTCTACGATGTGGTAAACGCCCACCGGGTCGAGGCCGGGCTGCCGGTCATCTGGTGCGCGGCAAGCGACGATTCGCACTTTTACGATCCGCGGCGGATCGACGGCTCGGGCGGTGTCAATGACGCCTGGGTGATGGTGCGCGGCGAACGGCTTGATACGACGTCGGTGATCGGCGCACTCAATCGCGGCGACTATTATCCGACCTGCGGAGTTCTGCTCGACGCAGTGGAATTCGACCCGGCCTCCGGGCGTTTGCATGTGGATGTGCATGCCCTGCCCGGGGTCAATTACCGCATCCGTTTCGTCGCCACCCGGCGCGGCTTCGACCACCGCACCGGTGTACTTGATTACAAACGGCCGGCCGAAGCTCCGGCCCGGGTGATACACACCTATTCGGACGAAATCGGCCGCACGGTCAAAACGGTTTCCGGAGTGGCTGCCGACTGCCAGCTTGACGACAACGACCTGTATTTGCGCGCCGTAATTGAATCGGATCAACCGGTTCGCGCCGCGCAATACTACCACCCGCGATTTCAATGCGCGTGGACCCAACCCTATACTATGAAAGAAAACAAATGAAACAAATGAAACTCAATCCGGGCCGCGAGAAATCGCTGCTGCGCCGACACCCGTGGATATTCTCCGGCGCACTGGCTACTCCGCTCGATGAATTTGAAGCCGGCGAGACCGTTGAGGTAGTGGACGCCTCCGGCAAACCGCTGGCCGTCGCCGCCGCGTCGCCGGAGTCGCAACTCTCGGCGCGGGTTTGGAGCTTTGACCCGGCCGAAGTGATCGACGAAGCCTTTTTCGCCAAGCGTATCGCGGCCGCGGTCGCCCGGCGGGAGATGCTGGGGC
>JAQVVK010000135.1 GCA_028698975.1 Victivallaceae bacterium | reverse complement strand
CAGCGAAACGCTGTTGCGGTAGCGGCCCTCGTCGACCCGGCAGTTGCGTTCGGCCAAAAGGTCGAGCGCGTAGTCGGCGCAGGGTGTGCCCCAGACCCGCTCGATCTCCGGCAGAAAATAATTGAGCAGACCGTAATCGTGAAACGCCTGTATTTGACGGTCGCCGTAAATCGAACCCAGCACTTTTTCCAGCTCCAGCGACAGGCGCGACGGCGACGCATGGCGGATAAGGTCAAGCGACTCAAACAAGGCGTTTTCCGTCTTTTCATCCAGCTCGAAACCATATTGTCCGACCAGTTTGAGCGCACGCAGCATGCGTACCGGGTCTTCCTCGAAACGCAGCTTGGGTTCGCCGATGGCCCGCACCACCTTGTGCTCAATATCCTCCACGCCCTGACCGGTGAAATCGACGATCTCATCTTGCATCGGGTCGTAAAACAACGCGTTGACCGTGAAGTCGCGCCGCCAGGCGTCTTCCTCGGCGGTGCCAAACGAGTTGTCGGAGGTTATCATGTTTTCCGGCAGCGGTTTTTTGAGTTTGCGCTGGGACTCCGCCTCCGGAGCCTGACGGAACGTGCTGACTTCGTAGATAACCCCGCGGCTGGTGACATGCACCAGTCGGAAACGCTTGCCGATGATCCGCGCCATGCGGCGGCCAAACACCGCACGCACCTCTTCCGGACTGGCCGCGGTCGAAATATCGTAGTCTTTGGGCGAACGCCCCAACAGCAGATCGCGTACCGCGCCGCCGACGATGTAGGTTTCATAACCGGCTTCCTGCAGTCGGGCAACCAAGTCGACCGCATTGTCGCCTACCGGGAGATGATGCTTCATGGCTGGTTCACAAATTCCTTTGGATTACCGTGTCAACGCACTCCAGATCCGGGTCGAGATACGGGTAATCGGCATTGTAGTGGAGACCGCGGCTTTCGTGACGCGAAAGCGCACAGTCGATGATTAATTCCGCGACCGTGGCGATGTTGCGCAACTCGACCAGGTCGGCGGTGACGTTGAAATCCCAATAATACTTTTCGATCTCCTTGCGGATCAGTTTGATGCGGTTTTTGGCGCGTTCCAGCCGCTTGTTGGTGCGGTAGATCCCTACATAGTCCCACATAAAACGCCGTATTTCGTCCCAGTTGTGGGCGATGAGTATCTGCTCGTCGGAGTCGGTGGCATTGCCCGTCATCCAGTTAAGCGCGGCGGCGACCGGCGGACGCGACTTCTTAAACAGTTCAAACTTGGAGTTGATGTCGTCGGCCGAGAATTTCGAGACCACCAATGCTTCCAGCAAACTGTTGCTGGCCAAGCGGTTGGCCCCGTGCAACCCGGTGCAGCCGCATTCGCCGACCGCGTAAAGACCCATAATGCTCGACACCCCGTTGACATCGGTTTTGATGCCGCCGCAACTGAAATGGGCGGCCGGTACCACCGGTATCAAGTCCTTGGCCATATTGATGCCGGCTTCGAGGCATTTCTCAAAGATGTTGGGGAAACGCAATCGCAAAGCCGCCTCGTCGAGATGGCGTATGTCAAGGTAAACACACTCCTCGCCGGTGCGCTTCATCTCGGAGTCGATCGCCCGGGCGACCACGTCGCGCGGAGCAAGGCTCTTCATCGGGTGATATTTCTGCATGAATTCGACCGGCTCGGCGGTGCGGCTCTCGCGGCACTTGAGCACCGCGCCCTCGCCGCGCAACGCTTCGCTGATGAGAAACGAGCGGATGGTCGGGTGGTAGAGAATGGTCGGGTGAAACTGGATGAACTCCATGTTGGCAATCTTCGCCCCGGCCCGGTACGCCATGGCCACCCCGGAGCCGCAGGCGACATCCGGGTTGCTGGTGTACAAATACACCTTGCCGGCTCCGCCGCAGGCGATGGTGGTCGAATAACTCAAAAAAGTGCGTATGGCCCCGGATTTCACATCGAGCACATAAGCTCCGAGACAGCGGTTTGGCCCGCCGACATCGAGCCTCGCGGTGGTGATCAGATCGACCGCGACATTGAATTCAAACACCGTGATGTTGGGTTTGGCGCGCACCGCCTCGATCATGACGCGCTCAAGCTCGGCTCCGGTAATGTCCCCGGCGTGCAGAATGCGCCGCTTGTGGTGGCCGCCCTCGCGCCCGAGGTCAAATGAATCGGCGTCGGTTTTGCTGCCGAGGTCGCCCTTGGTGGTGAATTTCGCGCCAAGCTCGATAAGTTCCTTGATGCGGGCGGGGCCTTCCTCGACGATGGCGCGCACCGCGCCTTTGTCACAGAGACCGGCACCGGCGGTGAGAGTATCCTTCACATGTTCGTCGAAAGAATCCAGCCGGTCGATCACGCAGGCCACGCCGCCCTGGGCCAGGCGGCTGTTGCACTCGAATATCTCCCGTTTGGTCAGCACCGCAACGCTGCGGCCTGATTCGGCGAGGTGGAGGGCGCTGCAAAGGCCGGCCAATCCGCTGCCGATCACAATATGATCGAACTGCAATGTTTCGCTGACAGCCATATTTCGCACTCCTTTTTGCTTTTGCTGATTGCAAAAAAATAAATCATGCAGTAAATTACACCGGAAAGCACTTTTTTTCAACGTCTTTTCGGAAAATAATGATGACATTGCACAATTTATGGTGCTGCGGAAATGCCGATCTCAGACGGATTTCACGCTGGCACGGACTGCTTATTATCGTCTTGGTCGCTCTTTCCGGGGCTTTGGCCGCCGCCGCTTTGCCGCCATTGAACATCGAATGGCTCGGCTGGGTCGCTCTCGCTCCGCTGGTCTGGTTTGCCGCCAACTCCGGGTGGCGGCGGGCGGCTCTGGCCGGTTTCGGCTGGGAGGTGTGCCGTTCGCTGCCCGCCTTCTTCTTTCTCCGCGAGATCGACCCGGCGGTGCCGTGGCTTTTGGCTCCGGTCATCGGAGTGTGGACTGCGCTCTTCGGCGCATTGACCGTGTTTCTCTGGAAGTTCATCGTGTTTCCGGTCGAAGTCCGGCTTGACGGATTTGATGCGCGGTGCGAATTTCTCCGGCGCGGCGGTGCTTTCTGGCGGCTTGCCCTCTTTGCGGCCGGCGCGGCGGCGCTTTTTGTCATACTCGGCTGGAGCCGCTCGCGGATGCTGCCGTGGAACGACCTCGATGTTACCCAGTGGCGTAATCTGCCGCTCATTCAATTGGCCGCCTTTACCGGCAGCTGCGGCGTGGTCTTTGCCGTTGCGCTGGTAAACTGCGCACTGGCCGCGTTTTTCCGCACCGGGTGCCGGGGGGCGGGGCTGCGCCTGATGCTTGCGGTCGTTGCCGCCGTCACTCTGGTGATGCTGGCCGGAGCGGTACGGCTGGTGCGGTCGCAGAGCGGTGGTTCCGGCGAGGCGGAAACCGTGACATGGAAGCCCCTTTTGATACAGGGCGACCTTTCGCAGCGTCGCGGCGGCGACGGGGTGGCGGCACGCGAGGCGATCATGGTTTATCTTGAGCAGTCGATCCGGGGAGTTCAGGGCAACCGTGACTGCGATATTGTGATCTGGCCGGAATCGGCGGTGCCGGTGCCTTACCGGGCGGCGGTGCCGGTGGGTGCGGATTTCCGTTATGCCGTCAATGCGCTGGCCACCGGCAGCGGCAAGCCCTTGCTTATCGGCGCATTGGATTTCGAGACCCGAATCGAGCCGGGGGCGAAGCCGGGCATGACCAACAGCGCGCTGTATTTTGCTCCGGACGGGCGGCTTCTCCGCAAATACGACAAGATACACCGGGTGCCGTATGGCGAATACATACCGTTTCGCCGCTTCCTGCCCGGTTGGCTGGTCGAGCGCATCGATATGAACCGCGATCTTGTGCCGGGTACCGATTTCTCGCCGTTTGAACTGGGTGGAAAGGTGAAGGCGGGTACGGCGATCTGTTTTGAGGGTTCGTTTGGTTATGTTACGCGCGAATTTGCGCGGCGCGGAGCCAATGTGTTATTGGTGATCTCCAACGATGCGTGGTACCCGACCAGCAGCGAACCCGAGCTGCATCTGGCTAATTCGGTGATGCGGGCGGTCGAAACCGGGCTTCCTATGGTGCGTTGCGGCAACAACGGCGGCAGTCTGGTGGTGGCCAGAGACGGTTCATTCGGGCAGGTGCTGGAGGTGGCGGGCGACGAAGTCCGCATGGAACTGCGGCGCGGACGCGGCTTTCGCATGGTCGAAGTCGTGTTGCCGGTTGCCCCGGAGCAGACGTGGTTTGTGCGTTACGGCGAGTGGTTCATGGGGGTGATGTGGTTGCTCCTGGCGGTTGCGCTGTCGTTTGCGGTGCGCGGCTGGTATTGCGGCCGGAGCTTCTTTGCCGGAGTGCTTTCAAGAGAGCAATGATCGGTTTATTTTTCGCGGCGGGTGGATAATTGCGCCGGGAGATGCTATTTTATTTACAGGCAACCATTTTCAAGTTGACGTGGTTTCCGGCATGACGGTTCAAGGAGCGAAAAAAATGAAGATATGCAAAATCACCGGCATAACCGTTTTTTTGGCGGCGGTGTTGTTTTTTTCGGGCGGCTGCGTTGGAGAGATTTCGGTTGACCGGGTCGGTTTCGACGGGCGGCTTGAATACAACAATGGAAGAATAAACGGGATTTCCCCCGAGACCGCCAATATCATGGCCAACTTCCTGCTGACTCAAAGTTATGAGGATGACCCGCAGGAATTCATCATGCGTTTTCAGACTATTTTCGCCAATGAACCGATGCCGGAATATCTGGCCGCATTGGCTGATTCCGCGCTCAGCATCGGCATTTCCCAGTCGAACGACCCCGATTCGGCGGTGCGCTATTTTCTTTCGGCGGCGATTTACAGTTACGCCTATCTGGTCGGGGCCGACCGCCCCGCCGAGGAGCCGTACAGCGACATCCGCATGCGTCTGATCCGTATTTACAACGTTGCCACCGGCGAGGTGTTTGACTATCTGCGCCGCCGCCACATGCACCTTACCGAGGGTTATTCGCTCACGGCGGTGGGCGGTCAGCGGATTACGTTTCGGTTGCCCGAATTTGACATACCGGTACGGCGCGACCAGATAGGAGATATTCAGCTTTGTTCGGGTTATCGCCCCTTGAATCTCACCCATATCAGCCGCCGGTTCGGTATCGGCGAGCCGGTCATCGCCGAAGTATGCAACACGGTTTCGAGCGGCGACATCCGTTTTGCCGACAATTTGACCATACCGTTGACGCTCACTATCGGTTTCGGCTGGGTTGATCGTGAAAACGGCAAACTCGACGCCCGCATGTTTTTCACCGATTCGCGCAACCGCGACGCGGTGGAGGTGGGGCATTACAGCATGCCGCTTCAGCTTGATTACTCCACTCCGCTGGCTTACATGGTGCGCAATCCGCTGCCCTTCGGTTATCTTGAGTATATGCTGCGCCCGGACAAAACCCGCGCCATGCAGGGGCTTTATCTCTTTGAACCCTACCGCGACGACCGCATACCGGTGGTCTTTGTCCACGGCCTGATGTCGGACACGCGAACTTGGATGCAGATGATTAATACGCTGTGGAACACCCCCGACATCCGCCGCAACTACCAGTTTTGCGGATTCACCTATTCGAGCGGCAACCCGGTGCTGCTTTCGGCCAAAATGCTGCGCGACGATCTTGCCGAAGCGCGCAGACAGATCGGAAGAGCACACGCACCCCGGCCTCGCTGACGACGACGGCATCGCCGGTC
>JAQVVK010000134.1 GCA_028698975.1 Victivallaceae bacterium | reverse complement strand
CATTGAAGTTCGAAGTTATTTTTATTTTCACCAATTTGAACCATGTCGAGGGAGTCAGGTCGCTTTTGCCGCAGTTGCCCGCCGAAAATGTGATCGGCGAACCTCAGGCGCGCGACACCGCGCCCTGTGCGGCGTTGGCCGCCGGCATTGCGCGCGCCCGTTACGGCGGCGATGTCGAAATCATTATGCTGCCGGCCGATCACCGCATTGTCAATACGGCGGCGTTTCATGCCGATCTTGAGCTGGCGGGGCGGTTTGCCCGGATGGGGAAACTGGTGACGCTCGGGGTGGAGCCGACCTATCCCAGCCCGGATTACGGCTATATCGAGTGCGGCCGCGAGCTTGACGACTCCGGCCGGGTGCGCGAAGTGCGTTGTTTTATCGAAAAGCCCGACCGGGTGCGCGCCCAGTCTTTGATCGATACCGGGCGTTGCCGCTGGAACAGCGGCATGTTTGTCTGGCTGGCTTCGTCGATAGAGCGGGAGTTTGAGCGTTGCGCCCCGGAGTTGGCCAAGCTGTGTAAAGAGGTCGCCGCCGCCTGGGGCAGGGCGGATTTTGCGGAAACGCTAAAGGATATCTATGCTTCCGCGCCGCGGACTTCGATCGATTACGCGGTTATGGAGAAATCTATGGGGGTGGTATTGGTTTCCGCCTCTTTCGAGTGGGATGACGTCGGCAATTGGATTTCACTTCGCAATCATCTTGCGGCTGACGGCTCCGGAAACGTTTTCAACTGCCGGGCGGCTTTCCTTGAATCACACGACTGTGTGGTTTTTGCCGAAGATCACCGGCATACGGCTGGAGTGATCGGCGTGGACGATCTGGTGATCGTCAACACGCCGGATGCAACTCTTGTGGCGCGGGCCGATGCGGCTCCGCGCCTCAAGGAATTGCTTAAAAAGATGGAGCCGGATCAGCGGTAGGGCTTCCACTCCGGTTCGACTTCAAACACCCGCTGGTAATAATCCTTGAGTGTGAGTTTGGCGGCGGCTTCTTCGTCGAGTATTACCACCACGTTGGGGTGCAGCTGTATCGCCGACCCGGAAACCATGGCCGAAAGCGGCCCTTCGATCGCTTTGGCGATGATGTCGGCTTTTTCGGTGCCGGTCACCAGCATCACAATGCGCTTGGCTTCAAGGATGGTGCCGATCCCCATGGTGAATGCGCGCATCGGCATATCTTTGGGGTCGTCGAAAAGCGGGGAATTCTGCTCGTAAGTCTCGCGGGTCAACGCCTTGGAGCGAGTCCTTGAGCCAAACGACGAACCCGGCTCGTTAAACCCGATGTGGCCGTCGCGTCCGATGCCGAGCAGTTGCAGATCGATGCCGCCGACCGCGCGGATGGCCGCTTCGTAGCGGGCGCCCTCGGCCTTTTCGTCGGCCGCCATGCCGTTGGGCAGATTGGTGTTGGCCTTGGGGATGTTGATGTGGTCGAACAAGTTGGAATTCATGTAGTAGCGGTAGGAATTCTCGTTTTCCGGAGCAAGCCCGATGTACTCGTCAAGGTTGAAGGTGTGCACATGGGTGAAGTCGAGGTTCTTGGCGGCGATGGCGGCATAAAGAGCCTCCATGGTGCGTCCGGTGGCGAGGCCGAGAGTAAGCGCAGGGTGAGTCTGGATTTCTTTGCCGATGAGTTCGGCGGCCAGTTTTACCGCTTCGGCGGCGTTTTTACGGATGATCACTTCCATTTTTTATTTCCTTTCGGTTTAATGGTTTTAGAATGATGATTCCCGGATCAGAAGATCGCAAGGTACGATTTCGGACGGCACGTCGGTGCGGCACCGGAAGCGTCGCTCCAGCATCGAAACCGCCGCTTCGCCCACCCGGTACGGGTGCAAAGACACCGTGGAGATCGACGGCACATGAAATCCCGACGAGGCGATGTCGTCGCAGCCGATCACCGAGATGCGGTCGGGCACCGGCACTCCGGCGGCGGCGGCACCGCGCAAAAATCCGGCGGCCAGCACGTCGTTGGCGCACATTACGCAGTCGGTGTCGGGAAATTGTCGTCTGATGATTTCAAATGCCCGTATGCCGTAGGAATGGCCCGCGCCGCCCTCGATTTCAACGACTTCACCGCCGAAACCGCGCCGGAATCCGGCGCGTTTCCCGGCGTCGTGCAGTCCGGTGACGAAAGCGGCGCGTTTGCGCCCGGTGTTGCGAAAGTGGCGACCGGCCAGAAACGCGCCCTGTTCGGCGTCGTACAAGACGCTGTTGGCGGTAAATTCGGTCAGTTCGCCCACGATCACATAAGGTATGCGATTGCGTTCGGCTTCGTTGGCCAGATCGGCGGCGCGTCCGCCCTCGGCGGCGATGATGGCTCCGCTCACCCGGCCGTCGCGGATTTGCTCGCAGCATGAGATGACCGAGCGTTCGCGCTGAATAAAATAGGGAACCAGTTGAAAAAGTTGATTTTCCGGCATTGCGCGGGCGACGCCCTGAGCGATTTCGGAAAAGAACGGGTCGGGTTCATGCAAATACAGCTCGGGATAAAACAACACCACGGTGGTGTCGCGGCGACCGGCCAGCCCGCGGGCGACGAAACTGGGCGAATAGCCGACTTTTTCGGCTTCCTCGCGCAGACGTTTGCGGGTGCGTTCGCTGATGCGGCCGGCTCCGCCGAATGCGCGGGAGACCGTGGCTATCGATACACCGGCCAGTTCTGCGAATTCCTTGATGGTCATGGTTGTACTCTCTGCTGGGCGTAATCGTTTTCTCATAACTAATTTACTGCTTTTTATGCACGATGCAACCGAAAAACAGCGAAAAAAGCGAGAAAGTTTTGCGAAAGCATTTTCGCATGCTTGCACCGCCGCCGGATTAGATTATATTGATATGTGAATAAAATTCAAGATGGGGGTTGGTATTGTGACGGTCGTTTCTGAATATGATTTTGTGCCGGCCTGCGCGACGATGGACGGATTTGAACGGCGCGTCCGCGAGAGCGGCCGCGGCCGCAAGGTTTCTCTGGCGGTGGAGCAGCCCGGATCCGGGGTGGTTTCCCGCATTGACACAGTGTTGTTTGCCCCGGTGCGGGGGCGCGACGCCGAAAATTTGCATCATCTCGAGCGGCTGCTTAAAACCCTGCTTTGGATGCGCGGCGGCGCGATCGTATATCTGGCCGGCGCCCCGGAACTGCTGGAGCCGCTTAAGTCGCTCTATTCGATCTCCGGCGAGCGCGCCTTTGACCGCGAGACCATGCTGCGCGTCTTCAGCGTGCCGGAGCTGGAATTTCACGCGGTGGATTTCGACGCGATGCCGGCTACCCGTTTTCTGCGCCAGGGCGCGGGCGGTGGCGATGCCGGCTGCCGGGTGGGGCTTGACCTTGGCGGCAGCAGCATCAAGGCGGTGGCGATCCGCGACGGCCACATCGTTGACGATTTCAAATCGCCGTGGAACCCTTGCTTTGAAGCCGATCCGGAATATCATAAGCGACATATACTTAACGTTATTAACCGCGCCGCGCTCTCGTTGCCTAAACTGGAGGCGGTCGGGGTCAGTTCGGCTGGTATATTCATCGACAACCGCTGCCGTATTTCGTCGCTCTTTCGCGGGGTCTCGGCCGAAGCTTTTGCCGCCAAGGTTGAGCCTTTGTTTGTCAATCTCGGTCATGAACTCGGTGTGCCGCTGGAAGCGGTCAACGACGGCGACGCCGCCGCTCTCGCCGGAGCTTCGACCGGGGCGCACCACGGGGTGCTGGGGCTTTCTTTCGGCAGCAGTCTGGCCGGCGGTTATGTGCTGCCTGACGGTACGCTGACCGGGTTTATCAACGAATTTGCGTTCATCCCGATCGATTGCGCCACCAATGGCGCGCCGGTTGACGAGTGGAGCGGCGACGGCGGCTGCGCGGTACCGTATTTGACCAAACAGGCGGTTGAGCGGCTGATGCGCGAGGGTGAGCGCAAACCCGATCTGTTTGACGGCATCGGCCGGGCCTTGGGGCACACGATCGCGTGGCTGCACCGCTTTTATGAATTTGACGTTTGTCTGATGCTGGGCGGGGTTTTGATCGACGACGCCGAGCATCGGGTGCCGACCATGGCGCGTCGGGTGCTGGAAAAAGAATACCCCGAGTTGTCGGCGCATTTGCAATTTCGCGCCGCCGACGATACATTAAAGCGCAACGGGCAGGCGGTGGCCGCCGCACGGTTGCCGCGCATTCAATAACGGAGGGCTGAGGGGGTTATGAGTACATTACTGCTTCGCAACGCCACATTGCTTGTGCCGGGTATCCGTTGCGAGCACTCCGCGCTTTTGATTGAAAACGGACTTATCGCCGCGGTTTTTGGCGCGGACGACCGTTTGCCGGCTGAAATTGACAGCATTGACTGCGGCGGCGGCATGGTCGCGGCCGGGTTTGTCGATGTGCATTGCCACGGGTTCGGCGGGTTTGATTTCTGCGACGGCAGCATGGAGGCGATCTCCACCATGGCGAAAGGGAAGCTGGCCGAGGGGGTCACCACACTTTTGCCGACTACGCTTACCGTTGCGCCGGAACAGCTTAAACAGGCGTTGCGTTCGGCCCGGGAATTTGCCGCTTCCGGGTTGCCCGGCTGCCGGATTCCCGGAGTTCACTTGGAGGGGCCTTACGTCAACCCGAAGTCGCTGGGCGCGCAGAACCCCGATTTCGTGCGCCGCCCCGATCTGGCCGAGATCGATGCTCTCAATGCGATTTGGCCGGTGAAAAAAGTTACATACGCGGTCGAAATACCGGGAGGAAACGGTTTCGCAGCCGAATTGCTCAAACGCGGGATTTTGCCGTCGTGCGGTCACAGCTGCGCCGGTTATGCCGATCTCAAGCCGGAATACGACGCCGGGTTGCGCGACCTCACCCATTACTGCAACCGCATGACACCGCTTCATCACCGTGAAATCGGTCTGGTCGGGTCGGGGTTGTTGCTCACGGATTTGCGTTTGGAGATAATTTGCGATGGCATACACCTGTCGCCGGACATGATAAAACTGATATTTGCCTTGAAATCGCCGCGATACATCGAGTTGATAACCGATGCGATGCGCGCCTCCGGCATGCCCGACGGCCAATACGACCTCGGCGGACTGGCGGTGACGGTGCGCGACAACGCGGCGCGGCTGGCCGATGGCGCGCTGGCCGGAAGTACGCTCGGCATGAACCGGGCATTACGCAATGCGGTGAAGTTCAGCGGTCTCGCAGCCGAGCAGGTGGTGGAGAGCTCCTCGCTGACCCAGTTGACCAGTCTGAAACTTCCGGGCGGTCGGCTGGCGGCGGGAGAACCCGCCGATATTGTCGTTATGAAGCCGGATTTCTCGGTGGCGCACACCATTGTCGGCGGCCGGATTCTTTACTCGGCAAAATAGCCGGGGAAATCAACCAGTATCTTCTTTTTCGAACTCATCCTCCCGCCAGTGTTGACGGGTTGTTTGAAAGAATGTCTTTTCATGATATATTAAGTCTTGCCGCATGCCGGATTGAAAAGCAATGGAGTACTTATTACATGAAATCACGAAAAATCGTTTTAAGTGTGAGTTTTCTCTTTTTGCTGTTAATCTTTTGTTTCATGTTTTCCGGTTGCATGCGTATTTTGGGCGAAACAGTACAACCTCTTGATGACGATGATGTCCCGGGTTTATACCATCCGACCAAGCGGACATGGCGGATCATCGAGTATGCGGCTCACGGACGCTATAATGTTTTTGCCGCCGGTACTTTTTATACAGAAG
>JAQVVK010000009.1 GCA_028698975.1 Victivallaceae bacterium | reverse complement strand
GGGGTCGACGCGCTGCACCATGTCGACCGCCCCACCGCACTGCGCGGACTGACTCCGGCGACCTGCGACCTGCCGCGTTTTTTGGCCGGGTGCGAGGAGCGCGAAGTCAAAGAAGCCCTGATGCGTAAAGGATTTTCATTCGCCGAACAAATCGCGGAAACGCTACCGGCCTGGCGGCTGGCCGCCACCTTGACCGGAGATTCCGCCCGTGTCATAACCGAAGGGATCGTATCGTGAAAACCAACCCCGACCTGGTATTCAAAGAGGAATTCGACGGCACCGCCAACATTTTCAATCCGGAGGACGGACAGGTCTTCGGTCTGAACCAGACCGGCTGCTTCATCTGGAAAGCCATCGTCGCCGGAAAGGAGTTCGACCGGATCGTAAGCGAGCTGAAGGCGGCCTGCGGCGGCGAAACTCCGGCCAACATCGATGCCGATGTAAAAAAATTCATTGCGGATCTGGCCGGCCGGGGATACCTCGCCTGAAATGAATGAGACCGGCAAAAAATCCGAGTTGACCAGACTGCCGGTCTCCGGGCTGTGGAAACTGCTCCGCCCCGAAATCACGGCGGAACGCGGGCGTTTCACGCTTTTCGGCCTCGTGGTGGTGCTGGCCGCCGTGGCCGGATTGTGCGCGCCGGTGTTTCAAAAGCAGTTCATCGACAGTCTCACCCGCCGCGAACTTCACGACGCGATGATCTTCTTTGTGCTGACCGCCGGAGCCGTCGCGTCGATACGCCTGCTCTCGGTCGCCGAGGGATACATCATAAGCATGCTCAATACCGCGGTGCTTATTTCGCTCAAACGGCGTTTGCTTACGCGTCTGCTGGGGCTGCCGGCCAACAGTATTTCGCAGTTGGGAGGAGGCTATCTCTCCGGGCGGCTCATGGGCGACATCGACCGCTGCGGTTATTTCTTCTCGGCGGGTACGCCGGTCGGCATACGAAACTCGCTAACTCTGGCCGGCGGCATGGCGATGATCGCCGTCTTTGACTGGCGGATCGCGCTGGGCATGCTTGCGATCGCTCCGATTTACTGGCTTCTGGTGAAATACTTCAGCGACAGACAGTTCAAGCTGTCGCTCGAACTCTGCGAAGAACGGGCCGAATCAAACCGCTCGGTCTATGACGCACTACACAATATTACACTGGTCAAGGCCAGCTCCGCCGAACGCGAGGCGGGAAAGCGGCTGGATTTACGGCTGGATTCGATCCGGACAATCCAGCGCAACCGCTTCCGGCTCAACGTCGGCTTCCGGCTGCTGTTGGCGGTGCTGCCCGGCATCTGTTATTTGCTGCTTTTCTTCGTCGGGATGCGCCTCATTATCGCCGGAGAGTGGTCGCTGGGCAAGCTCTGGGCACTGGTCTGTTACATGGGTTATGTTTTCACGCCAGTGCAGTCGCTGGGAGCCGTGTCAGTCAATTTGCAGCAATCGCTGGCGGCGGCGCGGCGGTTGCTGCAACTGCTTGAACTTATGCCGGAAGAACACGCCGACTGCCACCCCGTGACCGGCCACCTGAAAGGCGCGATTTCAGTACGCGACTGCGGCTTTGCCTACACTCCGGGCAAGGCGGTGTTTGAACGGGTCTCTTTTGAACTTGCGCCGGGCGACAAAGCGGTGCTGGTCGGTCCGAGCGGGAGCGGTAAAAGCACACTCGCCGCGCTGCTGCTGGGTTTGTACCGGCCCACCTCGGGCAGCGTGCGGGTCGATGGCGTCGAAGTGGGCGACTACGAGCAGGAATCCTATCGCCGCCGGATCGGCTACTTGAGCCAGGTGAGCGAATTCTTTGCCGGCACATTGCGCGAAAACCTGCTCTACGGCGCGCCGGACGGTACGACCGACGACCAGCTGGTCGCCGCGCTTGAGCGATCCGGAGCCGGCGAACTGCTGAAGAAACAGCCGGACGGCCTTGCCTCGCCGGTGTGGGAAAACGCCGCCAACTTCTCGGTGGGCGAGCGGCTGCGGCTGGCGACGGCGCGCGAACTTCTGCGCGACTGCGACATTTTGATTTTGGACGAATCCACCGCCAATCTTGACGATGCCAATGCAAAACTGCTGCTCGACCTGATCGACGAAGTCTACCGCGACAGGACGGTGCTGGCGATTTCGCACCGGGAAAGCACGGTGTGCCGCTTTGCCAAAAAGATCGAGCTGAAGTCCGGAGCGGCAAACGCATGAAAAAAAAGTTTTTCTATCACGGCGCAAGCATGCGCCGCGAATTCCGCCCGGACGACGTGATCGAAGGGGTGGAGATCGGGTTTGACCAGGTTCGTCCCGGCGACGTGATTATTTTTCACTTGACCGGCGACGCCGAGGCGACCATTCACCGCGCGCTCCGCCGCACCGGAAATGGCTGGATCACACGGGGCGACAACAACCCGGCTCCGGACGCGCGGCCGGTTCCGCCGGAAAGCCCGCTTTATCTTGCCGTCGCCATTGAGCGCGGCACCCGGGTGCTGCCGGTGCGTCGCGGATGGGCGGGGCGGCTCACCGGAGCGCAGCACCGGCTCCGCAGATTCATCCGGCTGGCGGCGGCGCATTTTCTGGCGAAGCCGCTGATCCTCTGCTGGCCCAAGCGCGACGCCGCAAAACTTGAAGTCACCCGTTTCGGGAAAGATATCCTCTTGACCGAGCCGGGCGGCAGGCCGGTGCGGGCGCGGGTGCGCGCCGACGGCAAGTTGCGCATGGCCGACTTTATGGCGCGTCTGCATTACCGTCAAAGCGATCTGGAAAAGAGAGCGGGCGTGGTTTTTTCAAAAAAAACATGATTTTTTTTACAAAAACTTGCATAACCCGAAAATCGGTAGTATTTTAACCCCACGAGTCATTGAGTACACATATATCATATTATATTATTGAAACGGATTTTTTATGCCTTCACAAACCGGAATCGATTGTCTGCGGATTCTGATAAAGAATCTCAGGCGTGATGTCAATGTCGATGCGCTGCTGACTCCGGAATTCGAAGCTGCGTATCATGAGGACGCGATCAAGGCGTTGTTCGATCTTACCGATGGCTTGAAGTTTTCTCCGGAAAGAGTGGACGATGCGGCTGCCGCCGCCGCAACCTATGTCGGCCCGGCTCTGCTCGAGCTGAAAAACGGAGAATGGGTGCTGGTGCAAAACCTGGCCAATCTGGCGAATTCCGCCGTGGTCGGGTTGAGCGACCCCGGCATGAATCGCGGAGACTCGCTCTTTCACATCCCGACCGATCAGGTCAAGGAGCGCATGAGCGGGCGCGCGGTGTTGTTTCACAAGCTCGACTCGGTGGACAACGCCAAATACAGTTCGACATTTTGCCTGTCGGCGATCGCCCGTCACCACGGGCTGGCGTTTGACATACGCCGGCTGCTGCACGATTATGCGGTGAGCGAGGAAGACCTCGATTGCCGCCACCTTCAGGAAATGGCCACCGAGTGCGGCCTGAAAAACCGCCTGGTCAAAATGCCGTGGAAAAAACTGCTCACCATGGGCAATGCGTTTCCGGCGGTGGGCATTCGGCGCGACGGCCGTTACGCGGTGCTTTGCGGCATGCGCAGCGACAAGGGAGCCAACGACGAGCCCATAGACAAGCTGGCGATCGTCGATCCCGAATTCACCTCGACCCACCCCGGCCAGCAGTTTGAATTTCTGACCGAGGCCGAATACGACGAGAGATTCAGCGGCCGCGCGGTGCTGATGAAGCGGGTCTATAAGCTGACCGACGAAAATCAGCCGTTCGGATTGCGCTGGTTTCTGCCGGAATTTTTTAAGCTCAAGGACATTTTCGGCAAGGTGGCCGTGGCCGTACTGCTGATGACCGCGATCTCGCTGATAACGCCGCTGTTCTTTCAGGTGGTGGTTGACAAGGTGCTGGTGCATGCGTCGTTTCGCACGCTCAACGTGCTCGGCATCGGTATTGTGGTGGTGATCGTGTTCAACGCGCTTATGGAGTATCTGCGCGGCTATCTGCTTTTGTTTGCCACCAACAAGATCGATATTGCGACCGCGCTCAGGACGTTCAGTCACCTGATGCACCTGCCTATCGAGTTCTTCGAGCGCATGCCCTCCGGCGTGCTGCTCAAGCACATGCAGCAGACCGAGCGCATTCGCGGCTTCCTCTCCGGCAACCTCTTCTTCACCATACTCGAACTCTTTTCTTTGATCGTCTTCGTGCCGTTTCTGATGCTTTACAGCATGTGGCTGACGCTGGTGGTGGTGAGCTTCTCACTGCTGATGGCTCTGGTCATCGCCATGCTGATAAAGCCGTTTCAGCGGCGGCTTGACGATCTCTATCAGGCGGAAGGCAAAAGACAGAGCCGCCTGGTGGAGGCGATCCACGGCGTGCGTACGGTAAAATCGCTGGCCATCGAGCCGGTCGAGGAAAAAGAGTGGGGCAACACCACCGCTCAGGCGATCAAGGCGATGTTTCGGGTGGGGCAGATTTCGCTCACCGCGCGAAGCATCAGCCAGATGCTCGAAATGCTGATGAACATCGCGGTCATCTGGATCGGCGCAATACTGGTCTTCCGCGGCGAACTTCACATCGGTGCATTGATCGCTTTTCAGATGGTGGCCGGGCGGGTCACCGGCCCGTTGGTCCGCATGGTGGGGTTGATCCACGAATACCAGCAGGTCGCGCTTTCGGTGCGGATGCTGGGCTGCGTGATGAACTCCAAGATGGAGTCCGACGGCGGCGGCGTGCGCCAGCCGCTGCACGGCAATATATCGTTTGAACATGTGACGTTTCGCTACCGCCCCGAGCTGCCCGACGTAATAAAGGATCTCAGCTTGGAGATACCGGCCGGAAGCACGGTCGGCATCGTCGGCCGTTCCGGATCCGGCAAAACCACGCTGACCAAACTCCTGCAGGGGCTTTACCCGCTGCAATCGGGGCTTATCAAGCTGGACGGCATCGATTTGCGCGAAATCGCCAAATCGCATCTGCGCAGCAATATCGGGGTGGTGCTTCAAGACAACTACTTCTTCAGCGGGTCGGTGCGGCAAAACATTTCGCTCACCAAACCGACCGCCACGCTGGAGGAGATCATCTATGTATCCAAGCTGGCCGGAGCCGACGAGTTTGTGCAGACGCTTCAGCAGGGTTATGACACCATTCTTGAGGAAAACGCCTCCAACCTTTCCGGCGGCCAGAAACAACGTCTGGCCATCGCCCGCGCACTTTTGACCAACCCGCCGATGCTGATCTTCGACGAGGCGACCAGTGCGCTCGACCCGGAGAGCGAGACCATCATACAGGACAATCTCGGAGCAATCGCCAAAGGACGCACGGTGCTGATCATTTCGCACCGCTTGAGCATGGTGGCCGGAGCCGACAAGATTCTGGTGATCGACAAGGGCGTCAAGAGCGCGTACGCAACCCACAAGGAATTGCTGGCGCAGGAGGGTGTTTACCACGACTTCTGGGTCCGTCAAGTTGAAAGGCATCTGTGATGAAAAAGGACGCTCCAAACAACGATGCGATCGCGTTTCTGCCCGATCCGCTCGAAATAAAGTATGAAAAACTGCCGTGGTACGCCCGCAACGGCATCTGGTGGATTCTTTTGATCTTCACTCTGGCGGTGGCTTGGGCCATCATCGGCGAAGTGGACGTCATTGTAATCGCACCGGGCAAGCTGGTCTCAAACCGCAACGTCACCATGAAACCTCTGGAGCGGTCGGTCATCAAGACCGTGCATGTCCGCGAGGGGCAGACGGTCAAAAAAGGCCAGCCGCTGGTGACGTTCGACCCCGAGCTGACGCAGGCCGACGTCGATCGTCTGGCGTCGGAGATCAACAGCCTCACCGCTGAATTCGAGCGGTTGGGCGCGGAGTTTCAGGGCAAGGAGTACAAACCGGCCAACGCCAACCACAATTATGCGGCGTGGCAGCTGGCGATCTTCAAACAACGCCAAAGCTACTACAACGTGCGCATGCGTTACTTTGAGGAGAGCCTGAAACGCGTCGACGTGTCGATCAAATCGACTCAGGAGAGCCTCGCCAAGCAGGAGGAAATACTCAAGGTGATGCGCGAGATGGAAGCCATGTTCATCAAGCTGCGCGATCAGAAGGCCGGTTCGGCCAAGGAAGCTCTCGACGTGGCGGTCAACCGCATGCAGACCGAGTCGCAGGTGCAGCAGCTCCGCAATTCGCTGGTGGCACAGGAGCACGAGAAGCTCTCGACCATGGCCGAGCGCAATTCGTTTGTCGAGGGGTGGCTCAACAGCATCTCAGAGGATCTGGTAAAGATACGCCGCGAGCTGGTGTCCAACAAGATGCAGTACGAGAAGGCCGAGCAGCTTATGAGTTATATCGAGCTGCGCGCCCCCTGCGACGCGGTGGTGCACGAGATCGCCGCTTTCGCCATTGGTTCGGCGGTGCGCGAGGGCGAGGCGGTGATCACGCTGGTGCCGCTCGACAGCGACATCGAGCTGGAGGCGGAGTTAAGTCCGCAGGACATCGGCAAGGTGCACCCATATTCGGAGGCGAGAGTGAAGCTGGGGGCGTTTCAATTCCAGCGTTACGGCACGCTGGACGGGGTGGTGCGCACGATTTCGGAAAACACGTTCAACCGCCGCGAACAGGGTGAAGCCGCTCCGGGCAGTTATTACCGGGTCAATCTCACGCTTTCCGGCAGTTTGCGCAACACCGAAAAGAACTTTCGGCTTATTCCCGGCATGGAAGCCACCGCCGAGATCAAAGTCGGGCAGCGGCGTCTGATCGAGTATATCCTTTACCCGATCATCAAGGGGCTTGACGAGTCATTTCGCGAGCCGTGATCAACCAATAACGACAACGGCTGCCTGCAAAAACGGCAGCCGTTTTTGTATACTGGAGTAAAAATGAACAGTTCCAAAATCCGCCTCAGCATAACCACCGCCTGCAATGCGAGATCGCCATTCTTCTTTGACATGCTCTCATCGGTGCTGGAAAGCGGTTATCACTTTCGCAACACCGAGTTTGTGATCGGAGACAACGCCTCCCCGCTTGACGGCGACGGCAAAACGGCGCGCGACTTCGCCGCCCGCTACCCGGATATTGTCAGGGTGTTTCGCAACGAAGTCAACAACGGCGTCGGCGGCATCACGCAGAACAATTTTGAAAACGCCCGCGGCGAATATGTTATGACATTCGGCTACGATGACATCTTTGTGCCTTTTGATATTGACCGCAATTTGGATTTTCTCGACGCTCATCCGGAATTTGCCGGGGTGACCGGCAAAAAGCGGTTGTTCAACTCCGAAGTCGGCGATATGCAGCAGTCGCACGGCGGCGATTACAGCGTGTTTGCCACCACGCTCGACGCCCGGATCAATGACTGCGGCATGATCTGGCGCGCCTCCGATGTACGCGAGTCGGGCGGATGTTTCCCCAAAAACCTGCCCGGCATGCCGGATTTCATGCCCGATGTGGTCAACGCCGCCGGTATCGCGGTAAAGAAAGTGTTTTATTTTGACAATCAGCTGCACGGGTTTTACCGCAAACACCCCAATCAGCACACCGCGTTGATGGGCGACCGCTATGCCCAAGGCTACATGCAAATGCGCAAGAGCTTCATCGCCGCCTATCCGGAGTTGTGGGACGCGCTCTACAACGGCAAACGTTTCGTCGTCACGCCGGAGCTGCGCTTCCCGGCGATGATCCTGCTCGGCATCATCGCAGGAGGCATGGAAAATCTCCCGATCGAAAAAAGACTGGCCGCCTGCGACGTGGCCGAGCAGATCATGCCCGGCGACTATGCGGTGCAAGAGTATCGCATTAAATATCTCTTTCAATTAGGGCGTTACCGCGAAGTCCTCGACGAGTGTCTCAAGATGTTCGCCCTCGACCGCGGAGTTTACACGCGGCTGGTCATCATGGAGTGGACAATCCGGGCGGCGGAGAAGCTGAACATGCCGACCCAACTCTTTCAAATGGCCCGGCAAAATGAACAGCGCGAATTCTTTGACCTGACCCCGGCCCAGCGGGAACTTTTCGAGCACACCATAGCGCGGGCCCGCGAGCTGAAATAGTCGATCATGCCAATCATTTTCTTTAAATATGACTTGAATTGACCGCTCCGATGCGTTAAATTCTGTAGCGTGACAATCCATCGGGGAGACTGCTGCTATGAATGATTCATGCGATAACCGGACACAATGCGCCAACAACCGTGACTTTTTTCCGGCCGACTCGTGGCGAATACTGCGTATCATGGCTGAATTCGTCGAGTCGTTCGACTCCATGGGCCGACTGCCAGAGCAGTTGGTGGCGGTGTTTGGATCGGCCCGCTCCAAGCCCGGCACGACCGCCTACGACGAGGCGTACTCCACCGGCGAACTTCTGGTGCGCAACGGCTACGGCGTCATCACCGGCGGCGGCGGCGGCATCATGGGCGCGGCCAACCGCGGGGCGCATTCGGCCGGCGGCGTATCGGTGGGGCTTAATATCGAGCTGCCGATGGAGCAGCACCCCAACCCGTTTCAAACCACCGCGCTGAGTTTCCGTTATTTCTTTGTGCGAAAAGTCTGCTTTCTCAAATACGCGGTCGGCATTGTCATCTTTCCGGGCGGGTTCGGTACACTCGACGAGTGCGCCGAAGTGCTCACCATGATGCAGACCCGCAAGATAAACCCGATACCGGTGGTGCTGGTCGGGCGCAAGTTCTGGAACGGCTTCTCCAGCTGGGTAAAACACGCCATGCTGGGCGACGAGCTGATCTCGGAAACCGATCTCGACATGTTTAAGATCGTCGACTCCGGTGAAGACGCGGTGAAATATCTCTGCGAATGCCACCGCTTCGGATTTCACGGCACCGTAATCGACGATAAAATATGACCCGAAAGAAGTCAATACAATGAATCCATTTACCTCCAAATGGCCGTGGTTCCTTTCCGGCGGACTGCTTGCGCTGCTGCTGGTCGCGGCGGTGTTTCTCTTTGGAGAACCCGCCGACCCCGATAACGCGGTGCGTACCGCCGCCGCCTACTTTGACGAATCGGTCGAGGAACGCGCCCCCGCCTCGCTGCCCGAACTCGATTGGCAGCTGGCCTTGCTGCTCGGCCTCTTTATCGGAGCCGGCGCGGCGGCCGCGGTTTCAGGCGAGATCACCATGGAAGCCATCCCGGAAGATTTTTCCGGGTCGGGGCCGAGCCGTTTTCTCAAAACCGCCGGGTGCGGGCTGGCGGGCGGATTTCTGCTGCTCTGCGGCTGCCGCATTGCCGGGTTCTCGCCGCTGGGCGCAATGACCGCCGGGTTCCGGCTGTCGGTGGGAGCAGGTATTTTCCTTGCGGTGCTGCTGGCGACGGCGGCTCTTTTGAGCATACTTCTGGCGGCAGGCGGCGGCGGAGCCTCCGCCAAATCGGCGGGCGGCAAACCGGCCCAACGCAAAGCCCCGGCCAAAAGGAGGGCGGCAAGATGAACTTGTTATTTGCCGCGTTGCCGCTGGACGGCAACTGGAAACTTGCCGTCGCATTGCTCTTCGGCATGGTGCTCGGGTTTGTGCTGGTCAAAGCCGGTTTTGTGGCCCGACGCAGTATCGGCGAAGCTTTACAGCTTAAAAACGGCGCGGTCATCAATGCGTTTTTGTTTGCCCTGCTGACCGGGATGCTGCTTATGTGGGGCGCGGTAAAGATCGGCTGGACGCCGTGGGCGGAGCTGATCCACGGCGCGGCTCCGGCATCGGCGGCGGCCGGTGCTCTGCTGGCCGGGATCGGCTTTGCTCTGACCAAACTTCTGCCGTCGACGGTCGTACCCGCGCTGGCTTCCGGCCGCTTCGACGTACTCTGGACGCTGGGCGGCATCGCGCTGGCAATGCCGCTCGCCGACCGCACCGCCTCGCTGATCAACGATCTGCTGGCCGCCTGCGGGCTGGATTCCGGTGACGTGTGGGGCATTACGGCAGGCGGCGGTTCGGACGGCGCGGCCCCGTTTTACGTTGCGGGGGTATTGGCCGGATTGATCGCATTGATCCACTTCACCGCCGGCGACAAGGGCAATAACTGACCTATGCTCGCCTATCTTAAAATCACCGACTTCGCCCTGATCGAACGAGCCGAGCTGGAATTCGGCCCCGGATTCAATGTGGTGACCGGCGAAAGCGGAGCCGGCAAATCCATTCTCATGGGGGCGGTGGAGCTGCTCCTGGGCGGGCGCGCCGATCACACGGCGATACGCACCGATTGCGAGAAATGTGTGGTCGAGGGCGTGTTTGTCACTCCGGCGGAGTTGCGCGAAAGAGTTTCCGACCGCCTCAATCAATCCGGCATATCGTTTGACCCGGCTTCCGGCGAACTGCGTTTCCGCCGGGTGGTGGGCAAAAGCGCAGTGCGAAACTTCATCAACGACACACTGGTAAGTTCCAAGCTGTTGAGTGAATTCGGCGCGGAGCTGGTTGACCGTCACGGAGCCAACGATCAGCTTTCACTGCTTTCCCCGGTTCGGCAGCTCGATCTGCTCGACCGCTATGCCGGGGCGGAAAAGCCGCGTGCCCGGTGTGCCGGGTTGTGCGACCGCCTTACCGGATTGGCGGCGCAACGAGCCGAATTTGAATCCGGCCTGCCCGACCGCTCCGAGGCCGACCATCTGGAACAGGTGCTCGAAGACATCGGCAAGGTGGCTCCAGCTCCGGGTGAAGACGAGGAGCTGGGCTCCAAACAGCGTCTGGCCTCCGGAGCCAGAGAGTTCATGGAAAACGCCTCCGCGGTCGCCGCGCTCCTCACCGAAAGCGAGGACTCGGTGGCCGACCGTCTGGGCGAAGCGCACCGCCGCCTGACCGCGCTGGCCGACATCGACCCCAAGAGCGCGGAAACACTGCTGACCGCCTGTGACGCCATACAGGAAGAAACCGCCGCGCTGTCGCGGGCGGTGGGCGACGCGGCGGAAAAGGTCGAGCTTGACCCCGAAGCACTGGCCGCCATCGAAGCGCGCATGAGTGCGATCTTTACCCTTAAGCGACGCTACGGCCCCTCGCTCAATCAGGTGTTGGAGGCGGAAACCAATGCCAAACGGCAACTGGAACTCTTTCGCGAAGCGCAAAAAAGGCGGAGCGAATTTGACGCCGAAGAGAAATCGCTTCGCACCGAGTTGACAACCGCCTGCGACGAGCTGGGTCGTCTGCGCCGCGCCGCCGCCGGGGAGTTCGCGGCCAAGGCGATGGCTTCGCTGCGCTCGATCGGTTTTACCGCCTGCGAGCTGGCGGTGGAGTTTACGCCGTCCGCCCCCGGGCCGACCGGAGCGGACCGGATCGAACTGGTTTTCTCGGCCAACGCCGGCGTACCGCCCCGGCCGCTGCGCCGCATTGCCAGCTCCGGCGAGCTTTCGCGGCTGATGCTGGCTTTGAAAACGGTGCTGGCCGACGCCGACACCGTGCCGGTGGTGGTGTTTGACGAGATCGACGTGAATATAGGCGGCGAAACGGCCAACGCGGTGGGCGACGAGCTTCACCGGCTGGGCGAACGCCGTCAGATACTCTGTATATCGCACCTGGCGCAGGTTGCGGCGCGGGCCGACCGTCATTTCCGGGTGATAAAACACAGCGAATCGGGTTCGACCCGTTCGGAGAGCGAGGTGCTCGACTCCGCCGGACGCGAACGCGAGATCGCCCGTATGCTGGGCGGCGGAGCTTCCGCCCTCGCCCATGCCAAAGACATTTTGAAAGGAGTCGGGCATGTTTCCCGAAATTGAATTCCAATGTGAAATAGAAAAGACCGCCTTTGGCGGCGACGGCCTGACCCATACACCGGACGGGCGGGTGGCGTTTATACCCGACACTCTGCCCGGTGAAAAACTGATCGCCAGAGTCACCGCCGAAAAAAAGAACTTCGTGCGGGCCGAGGCGGTGCGTTTCGGCACGACTTCGCCGCACCGCTGCGAACCCGACTGCCCTTACCGCAGCGAGTGTGCCAACTGCCGCTATCTGCACACCGACTACGCCACCGAAAACGGGCTGAAGGCGGAGCAGCTGGCCGATCTGCTGCACGGTACGCCGGTGGAGCCGCAAACTTTGCTTGCTCCGGCGGCTCCCGAACCCGCGACCGGCTACCGCAACAAACTTGAGCTGCATGTGCATAAAGTCGGCGGCCGCACGCTTTTAGGTTATGTCAAGGCCGACAATGTGACGGTAACCGACATTGCCGAATGCAAATTGGCACACCCGGAAATAAATGCCGAACTCGCCCGGTTGCGCGGCGACAAGTCATTTTTGCACACTCTGCACGAGGGTATGCGGGTCACTTTTCGCTACACCATGCACAACGGGGTAACCGTATGGCGCAACGCGCCCGCCCGCAATGCGACCTGGCTGCGCGAAAGATTGTCCATTGGCGAACTTGCCGTACCGCCCGGCGGTTTCTTTCAGGTCAATCCGGGCGGCACCGAGCTGCTGCTGGCCGGGTTTCAACGCTTTCTCGGGCAGGTCAAGCCGAGCCGGGTGATCGACCTTTACGCCGGGTGCGGATTGTTTGGCTGCGCGGCGGCCAAATTCTGCTCCGCCGAGATCATGGCATTGGAGCTTGATCCGGCTCTGGCGGAAAGCTGCCGCTACAATCTAAAGAACTTCGGCCGCCCCGACGCGAAAGTCGAAACCGGAGACGCGGCAACCGCGCCGGAACGGCTGGGCGAACTGGGCGGGGCCGGCACTCTGCTGGCGGTCGATCCGCCGCGCACCGGGCTGGACCGGCGGTTATGCGAAGCGTTGACCGCTTCACGGGTCGAACATCTCGCATATATATCATGCAATCCGGCCACTTGGGTGCGCGACGCGGCGCGGCTGGTCAAGGGCGGCTTCCTGCCGGTCGAACTGCAACTGGTCAATCAATTCGCCCGCACCGCCCACTTTGAACTGTTGAGTTTCTGGACAAAAAGGTAAATCCCCGGATGGATAGAGGCCTCAAAGTCAACCCCAATGCCGGTCACCGCGCTCGTCTGCGCGAGCGGTTTATGCGCGCCGGATTGGAGGCTCTCAACGACTATGAGGCACTCGAACTTCTGCTCACCTACGCCATTCAGCGGCGCGACGTGAAGCCGGCGGCCAAACGGCTGCTGGAGGATTTCGGCACGGTGGAGCGGGTGCTCGACGCCTCGCCCGCCGAACTGCTGCAAGTGCCCGGGTTGGGCGGCTCGTCGGTGGCCGCCATATTGTTGATCCGCCAGCTTTGCACCAAGTATCTGGAGCAAAAAAGCCGCGACTTCGACCTTTTGGATTCACCGGAAAAAGCGGTGAATTATCTTCGCATGAAACTTGGCGGCGGCAAGCTGGAGACCTTTATGGTGCTCTTTCTCAACTCGCAAAACCACCTGATCACCAGTTTAAGCTGGCCGGGTACGGTGGATCGGGCGGTGATCTATCCGCGCAACGTGCTCAAAGCGGCACTGCTCTGCAATGCCACCGGGGTGATCGCCGCCCACAACCACCCGTCCGGGGTGTGCGAGCCGTCGCCGGAAGACATTCAGCTTACCGTGCGGCTCAAACAGGCGTTGAACGAGGTGAACGTCACCTTGCACGACCACCTGATCGTCACGCCGTCAACCTGGAAAAGTCTGCTGGGGGAGTTCTCCTCATGACCGGCCAATCCGAACTTATAACCGAGCTTGCAGCGCAATTTCGCTCCGTCGGGATCGAGTCGCCCGAGTGCGACGCCCGAATTCTGGTCGAGGAGGTCGCCCGCGGTGGAGCTGTCACCGCCGAAGCCGGGCAAAAAATCCGTCAACTTGCCGGGCGTCGCCTCCGGCGCGAACCGCTGCAATACATTTTGGGCAAGGCGTGGTTTATGGAGCTTGAGCTGGAGGTTACCCCCGCCGTGCTGATTCCGCGCCCGGAAACCGAACTTCTGGCCGAAGAAGCCATTAAAAGGCTGCCGCACGGCGGCGCACTGCTTGACCTCGGCACCGGTTCGGGCGCGATCGCGCTCTCGGTGGCGCAGGCGCGCCCCGACTGCCGCGTTACCGGAGTCGATCTCTCGCAGGACGCGCTCTCGGTGGCACGGCGCAACCGCGATAGATACATCCTTAAAAATGTGGAACTCATTTTATCCGACCTCGACGCGGCGGTGACAAGCCGACGGTTTGACTTCGTCGCGGCCAACCTGCCCTATGTGACCGAAGAGGAATACTCCGCCCTGTCACCGGAAGTGCATGACTTCGAGCCGGTGATGGCGTTGACCGCGCCGGAGGCGGGTTTGGCCTTGATGCGCCGCGCCGCCGCCCGACTGCCGATGCTGCTCAATGCGGGCGGCGTCGCCATGTTTGAACTTGCGCCGGCGCAGGCGGCGCCGGTCAAGGCGATGTTTGAAGCGGCAGGATTGAGCCGGGTCGAAATCCGGCGCGACCTCTGCGGCCGCGACCGTTTCGTCGCCGGTCAGATCGAAGTAAGCAAGGCGTCCAACTGAGCCGCGCTTTCAAAGACTTCCGCACGCCAGCCCCGGTCGCGTCCGCGGGCGATGAGTTCGGCGCGGTCATCTATATAGAGCGCGGGTTTGCCGTAAACCTGCTCGAAATCCTCAAACATGGCGTCGCGGTTTTTGCGCGCTCCCGATGTAAAGCTGTAAATACCGTCGAGGTTCGCCGTATACGGCAATCGCCGATGCACCAGTTCGAGGTGCGTCAACGAAACATCCGAAAACAGCACCGGGCGGAATCCGCGCTCCGGCATGGCGGAGATCACATCGGCCATGCCCGGCACGGGTTCGCCGATGATGTCAAGAAAGATCTGTCGCAGCTCGGCTTCCGCCCGGGTCGAACCGGTCAGGACGCGAAAGCGTTTCAGAAATTCGGCCTCGTCGATCTTGCCGCATTCAAAAAGCTCGGCCTCCAAATACATAAGCTCCGGAGGAACTTCGGCAATTGAGCTAAATCCCAGCTCCGCGCAGAAACGCTCGGGGTGAATTTTTACACAGACGTTGCCGATGTCGATGGCGACCGGTTTACTCATGCTTTGCATTCCAGCACCTGCCACTGTAAATTTTCGTCGGAAATGCCGAACACCACCTCGGCCGAACTCATTTCCGGCGTCGCCGGAGCCAGCCCGATCACAAGCGTGTGCCGCCCGGCGGCCAGTTCGCATTCGCAGGCCTGATTGAGCGGCGCCCGGTGGAACGAGGGGGCCATGCCGCCGCCCTCGCGCCCGAACTTAAACCCTCCGTCAAGCCAGACCACGCAGGCGGCGGAGGTGTTGACCATGAGCCGCGAATGAAGCGGCGCATCCAGCTCGAACGAGGTCTCCAACAACATCACGGTGTTGCCCGCCAACTGCGAAAAATCGACGCAAAAACGGTGGCCCGGCACTCGCATGATTTCGCCGGCGGGATCCGTTTTCGGCGCGAAACGGCGGTAGTCGCGAATAAACCACGGCGAGAAGCTGGAGCGGCGAAACGTCACCCCGAAACGGCTCCAATCCGGCTCGACCCCGGCGGCGGGAACCATTTTGATTTGTTCGCGCAGTTTGACCACAAGATCGGTAAAACCGTCAAGCGTGGCCGGCGGCGTCAGACCGACGATCTCTTTACTCAAAATAAGATCGCGACCGATCGGGGCCAGCCAACGGGCGGGAATACCCTCCGGCCCGACTAAGATGCCCATGACCGAGCCGGCGGTGGCCCCGGTGCAGTCGGCGTCCATGCCGAAGTTGACCGCAGTACAGATGGTTTTCTCAAAGTCGCCACCGCCGCGGATCAGCGCGGCCGCGACAAAGGCGAGGTTCATGCTGACATCGGTGAAGTTGTACTCGCCGTATTTTGCGATTATGCGTTCGCGCAGACGCGGAATGGATTCACCGTCACGCGTCCACTTCACCGCGTCGCGGACCGCCTCAGCCAGACGGCAATCGCCCGGAATGACCGCCAAACCGGCGTCAAGCAGTTTTGCCATGTCCTTTTCGACAAAAGCCATGCTCTCCAGCGCGGCCAGAAATTCTTCGGCGTAAATGCCGTTGCCGGCGTGGTCGAGACAGGCGTCTTCAAAGGCGAACGCGGCGGCCAGCCGGGGATCGCCGGGGGCGAGACACGCCCAGATTTCACTGCGGATCGCCGCGCCCAGACCGTCACGGAAAAAGTTGTCGTAATCACCGCACCACGGCGCGGGTATGCCCATTTTCAAGTTGCGTATGACAATACCGTATTCGTCCCAGATAAAGTTGATGTTTTCGCGCCACGCCTTGGCGAAGTTGTCCCGCGAAACCACCCCCTGCCAGTCGGCGGCCAGCCGACATGCCCAGACGATTTGCAGATCAAGGTCGTCGTTGGGCATCATACCGGTCGGCACCGGCGAATAAAAATCCAGCTCCAACGCCCGGTCGCACCCCTCCCACGGCTGCCCCAAAGTGCCGCCCACCGCCTTGCCCAGCCAGCAGCCCAAAACCTTTTGACGATAATCACAGCAACCCATAAAACACATCCAATGTTAAAGTTACAGTCCGGTCGGACAATCAAAAAATTCACATTTCAGCCCGTCGAAACGGCGCGCTACTTCGCGCATCACCGCTTTCGGCCCGACGGTTTCGCTGGCGTAGTGGCCAAGCGCAAGCACCGCCATATCAAGCTCGCGCGCCACATGATACATCACATGGGTCATTTCGCCGGTCACCAGAAGATCGGCCCCCGACGCGGCGGCCTGCTCCAATGCGTCGAGACCGCCGCCGCCCGAAACCACCGCCACTTTGCGCAGTATGCGGTCGGTGGCAAAATCGAGCGTCGGCGTCACCCCCAGTGCTTTGCCCAGTTTGTCGGCCAGCGTCGAAGCCGAAACGATCGCGCCGGGTTCTCCGATCAGGCCGATCAAAACACCGTCGTACTTGCAATACGGCACAAGATTGCACAGCCCGATCAGCCTCGACAGCTCCGCATTGTTGCCGAGCGTCGGGTGCGCATCCAGCGGCAGATGGGCGGCATAGAGGCTGATCCCGTGCGAAAAAAGCGCGTTGAGCCGCCGCCCGGCCACCCCGGTGAAACGCTTGGGATACGCCCCCCAGCTCAACCCGTGATGCACAAAAACAAAGTCGCAGCCATTGGCGTATGCCGCGTCGAAGACGGCAAGGCAGCCATCCACCGCAAAGAGCGCGTGGCGGATTTCCGGAGCACCCTCGACCTGAAGCCCGTTGTTGGAGCAGTCGCCGGAGAAGCGGTCAAGCTGCAAAGTTTCGTCCAGAAAGGCGGTCAATTCGGTAAGTTTCATTTTTTCCTCCTGTTTAACCGCGCGGGTGAAATTTATGATGCACCGAAGCCAGCCGCCCCCGGTCGATATGCGTATATATCTCGGTGGTCGAAATACTTGCATGACCCAGCATCTCCTGTATCACCCGGAGATCGGCTCCGTGCGCCAGCAAATGACTGGCGAACGAGTGACGCAGGGTGTGCGGGTGGATGTTTTTGGCGATACCGGCGACCCGCGCCGCCTCTTTGACCACCATCCACACCCGTTCGCGGTCAAGTTCGCGGCCGTTATTCGAAAGGAAAAGCCACGGCGCGTTGGGGTTATGCAGCAACATCGGCCGCGCTTCGGCCAGATAGCGGCGTATCAGCCGCAAAGCGGGAGTCCCCACCGGCACCAGCCGCGTTTTATCCCCCTTGCCGGTCACCCGTATGGTCTCATTTTCAAAGTCGATCGCCGAAAGCGGCAGAGCGGCCAGCTCCGACACCCGCAAGCCCGACGAATAAAGCAGTTCAAGCATGGCGCGGTTGCGCAGATCAAGCGGTGAACGCCTGACCGAGGCCGGGTAAGCGGCCAGAAAAGCATCCACCTCCTGTTCAGACAAAAAATCCGGCAGACGCTTCCACAGGTGCGGCGAAGTCATGATCGCGGTGACGTTCTTCGAAATACGTCCCTCGTCGGCCAGATAACGGGTCAAGAGCTTGATGGCGACCAGCCGCCGGGCGATGGTGGTGTTTTCGTGACCGGCGTCGCGCTCGGCATCCAGATAATCAAGTATAAGCTCGTAATCCACCGCGTCGTAAGAATCGACCCCGCGCTCGGCCAGAAACGCGGCAAAGCTCTCCAAGTCGGAGCGATAGGCACTCAATGTATTGAGCGAAAGCCCGCGCTCCACCTCCAGCATGCCGCAAAATTCGTCGATCAGAGGCTCGATTGCCATGGCGTTATTTGACCTTTGGCGCAGCGGCGTCGATCCGAAGAGCGAGTTCGGTCACCGCGATCGAGGCGGCGGCGGCAATCCGGGCCGGAGCAAATTCCTGCTGCGGCACTCTTATGTCAAAATCAATATATTCCGGGGTGCCGCCGAATTTGTCGGCCTCGCCCACATAGAACGCACCGGCCAGCCGGAAACACTTCCCGGTCGCGTCGTACTCAAAAACCCGCAGCTTGCCGCGCACAAGCAGACGCGGCGCGGCGGCACTCTTTTCGCGGTCAAAACGGCTGTTCAGGCCGCGCCCGACCAGTTCGCCCGGCTCCAACACCCAGCGGTTATACGGATCGCGCTCGACCTGCCCCGACGCCAGCAGACGCTGCATCCGCGGGCCGGAAGTCGATTCATTGCGAAACTCCATCACCGAAATGTTGCGCACTACCGTCGGCGCGGCGGCGGGCGCGAGGTCATATTCGGCGGTTTCGCGATACTCCTTAAACACACACCCGCCGGCGGCCAGCAACACGGCGATTGAGGCGGCAATCCATGACTTCATGACTTCCTCCGTTTCATATAGTGAGCATGTTTTTAAGATACCGCCTTTTGCTCCGGTTTTCAAGTAACGCAGCGACAAAATACGATTCTTGTTGCCGCCTCCGGCGGCAATCCGGATTTTTGTGTAGCCTCGACCCGGATTTATCGTTTTTTTTAAAACGGAGTGGTGAAATTATCAAAATCGGCATGTATATTAGCAACGCTTGAAAGAAAACAAAAACACAAAGAGGTTTTATATGAAAAAGTGGATGATCCTGGGCGGTGCGCTGGCCGCCGCCGCCAACGCGTTCGCCGCCGCGCTCGACACCGGAGCCGATGCTCCCGAACTCGCCGTTTCCGAGTGGGTCAAGGGAAGTGTTTCACTGGCCGCCCAAAAACAGGCGGGGCGCGTCACGGTATTGGTGTTTTGGACCACCAGCAAACGCGGTTCCGAGCCGATCCCCATGCTCAACCAGCTGGCAGACCGTTTTCATGACAAGGCGGATTTCGTTATGATCGGCTGCGACCCGGCCAAAGCGATCAAGGAATTCGACGGAGTAAAGGACATTGCCGGTGCCGTCGGAGCCGACCGCAAACTGGAAACCCTCAACACCTATATGCGGGGGGGTGACAGCGTGCCGTTCGCCGCCGTGATCGACGCCAAGGGCAGACTGGTCTGGCGCGGCCGCCCCGCCAAGCTCGACGGTTTGCTTTCGGCTCTTTTCGACGGCAGCTTCGATCTTCAGAAAAACATCGGCCGTGAGAAGTTCGCGGTCAAACTGTCGGAAACGCTCAATGCGCGCAACTTCAAGCTGGCACTTAAAATGATCGATGACGAACTTGAAGCAAACCCCGGCAACCCCGAACTTTGCGCCCTCAAAGCCAAACTGCTCAGCTCCACCCAAAACGATCTTGCCGGCGCCATTGCCGCGCTCGAAGTCGGCATCAAGGCTAATCCGGATGCGTTCGGGTTGTACGCGGTAGGGCTTTCCCTCCTGCGCGGCCCCAAGCAGACCGCCGAACTCGCGGCGTGGTATGACCGCATCGCCAAAAACTTCTCTGACAACCCGGCCTTGCTTACCGAACTGGCCCGCAAGGAGATGGCGCACGACATGGCCGACATCAGACTGGAAAACGCCCTGAAACTTTCCGAAGCCGCCTGGCATGCCAAAAGATTCTCCGGCGACGTCGAGCAAGGCTTGGCCGGGCTGGAATATGCCCGCGCCCTTTATTTCTGCGGTGCTCCGGCCAAGGCTCTGGCCGTGGCCAAACAATCCATGCAGCTGCTCAAAAACAATCCGGAGGGGTTGAAAACCGCTTCCGACTGCGTCAAATATTATCACACCGTCACCATGCTTTCGGAAAGGGCCAACCATTAGAAAATGAAAAGCGCAGCCGAACTCGCCGCCGCGTTTGTGCGCGACGAAACCCAGTTTCATCTGGGATTTCTGCCCTCCGAGCAATCCAACCCGCTCAGCCGGTCGCTGGAGCAGGATTTCCGCCGCTCGCCATCCGACGGAGTGCGCACCCTGCAAAGAGTTGACCGCAACGTGCTCGAAATGGCAAGAAAAAAGTTTGCCTCTACGGAATTTGCCAAACTGGTCGCCGCAATGCGTGAAGTCGTTTCCGGGGGGGGACGCGTGATCTTCTCCGGGTGCGGAGCCACCGGCCGCCTGTCGATTTTGATCGAGTCGATGTGGCGCACCGCGTGCGCCGAATGCGGCCTCCCCGAGCTGGCCGAACGCGTCGTGTCGATCATGACCGGCGGGGATTTCGCCATGATAAAGTCGGTGGAGTCATTTGAAGACAGCTCCGCTTTCGGCCGCCGCCAGTTCCGCGATCTGGGCGGAGGCCATGGCGACATGCTGGTCGCCATCACCGAGGGCGGCGAAACCTCGTCGGTATTGGGAACCTGCGCCGAAGCTCTCGACCGGGGATGCCCCGTGTTTCTGATCTTCAACAACCCGGCCGCTCTGCTGTGCGAACACTTGGAGCGTTCGCGGCGGATCATTGAAGACCGCCGCGTCACCGTGCTCGACCTCTATTGCGGGCCGATGGCGTTGGCCGGTTCGACCCGTATGCAGGCGACCACCGCCGAACAGTTGATCTCTGGAGCCGCGTTGGAGCAGGTCCTTGCCGAAAAACTGGGCCAGACTTCGCCGGACTACGCGGAGCGTTTCGCCGCTCTGCTCGATTGGCTCGAATCGCCCGAATGCGTGGCCGAGCTGGCCCGCTATATTGAATTTGAACGCGACATATACGCCCGCCACGGCCACATCACCTATTACGCCGACCGCTTTATGCTCGACATCTTCACCGATACGACCGAGCGCGCCCCGACTTTCATGCTGCCGCCATTCCGGGCCAGAGGCGACCGCGACTCCGCCCAGTCATGGGCGTTTGTAAAAGACCCGCGGCACGACGCGGCGGAAGCGTGGCAAAACGCCCTGAAACGCCCGTTTCGCTGTATAAATTGGGTCAGCGCGGATTACCGCGCCATGGGGGCCGCCGAAACGGTCTGCGCGGCTCCTCCGCACATTGGCGAAGCCGACCTGCTCAAATTTGACATCGGCAACACTCCCGATGCGGATCGTCAATCGGGCGAAGCCGATACGGCGGTGCTCTTCACCTTTGGCGGCGAGAGTTGCGACCCGGCTTTGCATGCCGCCTTTGAACAGGCCGCAAGCGGTTTCAAACACCGCGAACACCTGGCGATCCGGGGCGGCGGGCGCGGCACGTTCCGCGTGGGCGGCGACGGCGGCGGCGGCGGAGAAAAAGGCGAACCGCTGGGTCTGATCGATCATCTGACGGTAAAACTTGCGCTCAATGATATTTCCACCGGGGTGATGACCTGTCTGGGCCGGGTTTCCGGCAACTGGATGAGCTGGGTCGCCCTCAGCAACAAAAAGTTGATCGATCGCGGCGTAAGATTGCTGGCCGAATTGGGCGGGTTGGATTACCCGACGGCGTGCCGGCTGATTTTCGAGGCGCGCGAGGAAGCCGAGACGCGGCATCGTCCGGGAGAGGAGATGATCCCGGCGGTACAGTTGGCACTGGGAAAACTGAAAAAACAGGAGTTCGGGCAATGAAGCGGATACTCGGTTACTTGATGATATTACCGGTGGTGCTGGGGGCAACCGTATTCACCGCCGGCTGCGCTCCGACGATCACGATCAACGGGCAGGAGTATAAGACGCTGTCTCCCAAAGAGGAGAAACGGTTGATCGCAGAAGCCCGCGCCACGCTGAAAAAAGCGTCGAAAAGGTTCACCGAGCGCGAACAGCATGTCTTTGCGACGGAGGAGCCGCAGTTAAATTACCGGTTCAATCCGCAGGGTATTCCCAACTTTTTGGATATAACTTGGACGCTTGCCGAACGCAAGGTTATCGTGATGATGGCGCGAAATGTGGAGGAAACGTGGATGGTCTGGGCTTTGCGCTACGACCCGGTGTACCGCTGAAGCACCCGGAAACGCTGAATGAAAAAATGGAGCGGGTGACCGGAGTCGAACCGGCGTCGCCAGCTTGGGAAGCTGGAGCATAACCGTTTTGCTACACCCGCATATCGGTTGGATTGATTAAAATATAACGCATGACGTGAAAATTTCAAACACGAAGGGGATTTTTATAATGAAAAAGATGGCTTTTTTGATGCTGCTCGGCTGTTTCGCGGTTTTGTTGCCGACCGGCTGCGCCAAACGGATGCCCTCGGAAGACATTGAAGTACCCGATCTCTGCATCGCAGAAATCGCCGTGCTTAAAAACCCCAACATCCCAGCTAACAGCAAGGCCAAGTACGAGGCGGCCCGCAGCATCGTGCGCAAGGTTGACTTTACATTCACCCGCGAGACCAAGACGCTCGACGGCATATTGTATTTCGGTGACGGGG
>JAQVVK010000133.1 GCA_028698975.1 Victivallaceae bacterium | reverse complement strand
GCCGAGATCACCCGTTTCTACGCGGGGAAACCGCTTACGGTCGCAGTCGTGCTCAACGGCGGATTGTTTTTCGGCGCGGCGCTAAGCCGACGCCTGAAATTAAAAGACCTCTACATCGACACGCTGGCCATATCAAGTTACGAACACGACCGGAGCAACGGCAATATGGCTTTTCGCGCCGATCTGAAACTGCCGGTCAAGGGCCGCAATATACTATTGGTTGACGAGGTGCTTGACTCAGGACGCACATTTAAAATGCTTTTGCCGCTTATGATTTCGCGGGGGGCCGACAGTGTGCGTTCGGCGGTGCTGGTGAGCAAAGCGGTCGCCCGCCCCGCCGGTATCGACCATGCCGACTGGACCGGTTTTGTCGCGCCCGACCGTTACCTGATCGGCTGCGGCATGGATTCCTGCGAGTGTTTCCGCCACCTCGGCTGCATCGCCGCGCTGGATTAGCTAGTCGATTATGCAAAACCCTATTTCGAGAGGTCTTTTAGGAAACATAAGCGACGTGTACTCAAGTACACGAGTTTGTCGTTGACGCCAAAGACGCTCAAAAGAGGGTGTAAGTCGCACAAAATGGAATACTAAAATTGCAAATTTTTGAATCGACTAGTTATAGTCGATGCCTGATCGCAATCGATTAATCGATCTCCACCACCGCGCCGCCGCGCAGCGCGGCCAAACGGCAGGCGATCAGATGCTCGTCCAGCCCGATCAACCGCGAAAGAGCATAGCGATACAACCGCAACTGGGTCGAGTGGCGTTCGCGCAGCCCCTGCACCGTGGAGTCGGCGTCGCTTTTATAATCAATGATGACCGCGCCTGCCGGGAGATTGTTGGAGTCGTATTCGATCTGCACCCGGTCAAAAGTGCCAGACAACACATTGCCGTCGGAGTTCCCGGCCAGAAAACGTTTCTCGCGCCATAGTTCAACCCGGTTCAACGAATTTCGACTCAGCAGACGGCAAAACTCCGGCGCGGCAAACGCTCCGCGCAACAGCTCGCCAGCCTCTCCCGCCGGGAACACTTCCGGCAGCCCGTCATCGGCAAATCCGAAATGCGCCATGAATTCATGCAGCGCAGTCCCAAGCTCGGCGGCGCGGGAGTCGGCGAAACGCCACGCCGCCGGAGGCGGAGCGTCATCGGCTTTCGACGCCAGAAGGCGTTCGCGCACCCGGGGCGGCACCAGTTCGACCTTTTCCGGCTGAAACGCGCCGACCAGCCGCCGCTTGTACGCCTCGGTGACGGAAGTTGCGGCCTTCTTTTCACCGGCGGAAGTCATATTTTCAAACCAGTCACCTGCGCCGACCGCATATTCCAGCTCCGGAGCGCTGTTTTCTCCGTCGCGGCAAAGGTCGTCAAACCACCCGGCGGCCGCGCCGCAGTTGAGCCGGGAAGCCGCGGGGGCGCCGTGAAGCGTATTAAGCAGGAGGTCGTCCATACGCACGACATGCGACTTTGAAGCCGGGGCGGTCGCAAACATATAAAGTCCGTGGCGGGCACGGGTCATGCCGACATACATGAGACAGCAGTTCTCATAGGCGGCGCGGCGGCGCATCTCGCCGTCAAGCAAATCAAATGGCGGCAGAAGCGGCGCGAGTTTGCGAACCGGGGCAAACCCGATCCACTCCGCCATGCCGTCGGCGTTGCGCTCCATCTCCAGCCCGCCGGAATCTGCCACGTCGATACCGTCCGTACTGTACGGCCCGGGCAAGATCACCACATCGAAATCAAGTCCTTTCGACTTGTGCAGGGTCATAAACTGCACGGTGTGCCGTATCGAGCTGCCCCCGGCCTTATAACGGGCCGCCGCCGCCAGAAATTCATCGATGGTGCCGCCGTCGTCGCGGTCAAACGCCAAGGCGCAGTCGCGCAGAAGTTCCAGCCGTCCCCGGTCGAAACAAGCGAGTTCTCCGCCGAAAGCCAAGACAAAACGGTCTACAGCGGCGACATACCCGGCTCCGGACACAAGGTCACGGATACCGCTTTCCAGCGAACCAGTCAACTTCAACCGCTCCATCAGGCTGGAGCGGTCAAGCCGACGACCGCCCAGCTCCAGCATTTCGACAAATCCCGCCGCCTCGGGGTCGCCGGGGTGAGCCGCCAATTTGAGCAATTCCAGAAACGCAACGCTTGCGGCACTGTCGGTAGTGCGAAGCGACCCGTCGATCGATACCGCCAACGGAACTTCGTCGGCGGAGCGGCATTCCCGGTCGAGAGCCAAAAGCTGATCGGCCAGTCCGGCGGCCACCGGATTGGTGCGCACCAGCACGCCGACGCTCAGTTCGCGCCCCGCGCCAAACGGATCTATATGGCGCACCACCCGGCGGATCATCTCGGCCCGCAAACGCAATTCTTCCTTTTTTTCGCAGCGGGGCAACTGCCACAACGCGGCAAATCCCGGAGCCTCTTTCCGGGCGGTGTCATGCCTCTTGAACTCCATCCGCTCCAACGCCGCCGCCACATGCGGCGACTCAAACGCCGACGGAAACGAAAACACCTGATTGACCGCCTCGATCACCGGCGGAGCGGAGCGAAAAGACTTGGTCATGCTCTTTTCCTCCACCGCCCCGGCGTAGCGGCGCAGCACCCGGTTGAAAAGTTCGGGGTTGCCTTCGCGCCACTGGTAGATCGACTGTTTGATGTCGCCGACGTAAAAGAAACTGCGGAAGCGGTCGGCGGAGCCGTAGACGACCTCGTCTATCAAATTTTCGATCACCTGCCACTGGCCGTCGGAAGTGTCCTGAAATTCATCGACAAGATAGTGGCCGCATGCCGCGTCGAGCCGCTCCCCGACTTCGCCGCCGGTCAGAAATTCACGCGCCCGGCCGGTTTTCGGGTCGATCAACAAAAACTGCACATCGCCGAAAGTAAGTTTGCCGGCCGCCCGCACCCGGCGGCCATACAGCCGGTCAAAACGCCGCATCAAATCATAGGCGGCCAGTGTACGCTGCCGCAGACGGGCAAATTCGACGGCGGCCAAATGGCGCACAATACGACGGGTCATCGCCAGCGGTTCGCCGGAAAGCGTATATTTGCCCCGGGCGAAAGAGAAGTCAAGTTTTTCCGAGTTGTCGTAAATCCAAGTTGCGCCGTCGGCGGTCAACTTCTCCAGCAAGGCGAGCACTTCTTTGTCGAGTTCGTGCCGCCGCCCCGAAGTGACGAGAGCTTCGGCAAGCGCGTAAAATTTACTCAGCAGACGCGAATCGGCATCGCCGAGCCGCGCTTCCACCATCGGAGCGTAACTATCATGCAAAAGCTCAAGTTCATCTCCCTTGAGTATCCACCCCGGATCGAAATCAGGCCAAACCAAAGCCGAATCCTGCCAGAGTTCGGGTTTCGGAGCAATGCGGTAAACGTGGTAAATATTTTCGCAAAGTTGGGAAACCACCTGATAAAGCGAACGGTTTTCCACCCCGAAACTCACCTCTTTAACCAGCTCCCGCAGTTCGTCGCGCTCCTTGCGGTCGGCTGAAACGATCAATTCAAGCAGCGTGTTGCGCCGGGGGCGGTCGTCGCCCTCGTCGATCAAAGCGGCGGCTCCGGCAATGCCGCATTCAAACGGAAACCCCTGTATAATCCGCAAAAAGAAACTGTCCAAAGTGCCGATCTGAGGCCGGTCGCGGCCGCTCAAGAGCGTTCTCAACAAACGCGGCGGCGCGTCTTGCGGCATTTCGGGCAACAGCCCATCCGCAATAAATCCGCGCAATTTTTCCGGCGAGACCGCCAGCTCGGCCAGCTGGGTCACGATCTTATCCATAATCTCACCGGCCGCCTTGTTGGTGAAGGTCAGAGCCGCGATCTCCCCCGGCCTGACTCCGGCTTCAAGCAGACCGATGTAACGCATGGCCAGCTGAAACGTTTTGCCGGTGCCGGCGGACGCCATGATGGCGCGGTGGCAAAAAAATGAACGGCTACTTGTCATACCACACCACCCCCCGCAACGCGGTCTCCTGCTCCGGCATCATGAGCCGGGCAAACGTTGAAGATCCGCCGCGCGGCAACTCGCCTTTCATCAGGCGTTTGACGGTTTTCACAACCTTGATCGCGGTATCCTCCGCAAGTTCAAGCATATTTTCAAGACCGTCCCAAACCAGCACGGCGGTATCGCTGACGTTTTTGGGCAGCACAAAGTAAGCGCACTGTATCTCGACCGTGGCAAAATCGATCTCGGGGTGGGCGGCCAGAAACGCTTTGTCGCGCACGATCAGCAAACGGTAGAGCGGAAGTTGCAGATCGTTGAAATGCTTTGCCCCGGGGCGACCGCCCAGATGCGCGGCATCGGGTTTACTGGCCTGATCCGAAGTCTTGAAGTCGATCAGCCGCAGTATCCTGCCGTCATGCGAAAGCTCGATGCGGTCGATCTTGCCCTTGATGACCGCCCCGGCAAACGGTATGCCGTCGCCGCCGCCAAGTTTGTATTCACGCTCGATACGGCGAAACTGCCGCAATTCGGCACTGAGCGTGACGGCCGCCGCATTCATTCTCTGCTCGATCTGATCGCGTTGAAGTTCAAGCATGGGCGGCAGCGGCCGGCCGAAAGTTTCGGCAAAGGCGCGTTCAAGCGCGGTATGCAGTCCGGCGGCCACGGCGGTCTCGCGCATAAAATCCGTCTCGTCGAGCAGCTCGAATGCGCGGTGGCATATCGTGCCGAAACCGGGAGCGTCGAGTTCGCATTGCGAGTAGTCGATCTCCTCCATTTTCATGACCCGCGAGAAAAAATAATCCAGCGGGTTGGCAAGCAACACCTTGAAATCGGTAACCGACAACACCGGAGCGTCGTCCCGGTGCGCCACATGGCCGAAATCAGGACGCAAAGCGAAACACTCGCCCGCCGCGCCGTCATCGGTTTCGGCGGCCGGAGAGTCGGCAAACATGAGCTCGACCCGTTCGATCAGCTGCCGGTCGTCGCAGTTAAACAGAAAAACCGAAAAGCGCAGCGGCGTACCCGTCGCGCCAAACCTTGCGCCAATGTAATAGAGCCGCGGCCCCGGCACCGCCACCTCAGCCCCGGCCAAGAGAAAGGCGTCCCGGGCGCGTCTTTTGCTGTCGCAGGCAAGGCCAAGCGCGCTGCGGGTGGAGTCGGTTAGGAAACTGCCGCTTTCAACCGATTCCGGCACAAAACCGGAATTCATACCGCAAATGACAACTTCGGGTTGTTCAAGAAACGGCAGCTCAAGAAACCCCTCGACCCCCAAGGCGCGGGCGGCGTGGACGCCGTAAAGCCGGCGACCGCCAAGTTCGCCGCACAACAGCTCAAGCCGGTTGGCTCCCTTGACGTCGGTTAGGATTTCGCTCTGCTCAAACACACCCAGCACATCGCGCATTTCGATGAGTTCGTCGGCAAACGGCACGCCCCGCACCGCCGGATAATCGTCGCCGCCAAAAACCGCAGTGAAAAGTCCGCGCAGGTCGCCGCTCTCGACAAGCGACAGCAGACGGTCGATCTCGTCAAACACGGCCGCAACCACTGGCGGCACGCCGGGCGAATCCGGCCCCGGCAGTCCGCCGGGCAGACGGCGGAGGCGGTATTCATCAAACCGCTTGAGTATGACCTCTTTAGACTCACCGGTCATGCGTGACGCATGGGCAAGGAAATCCGGGTTGGCGATCAATCCGGAAACCGCCTCGATGCCGCGCGAGGCCCCCAGCGCACACATGACACGCCCGAAACGGCAAAGCCTGAGTTCGCTCATCGGCACCCCGCCCGGGTCGTACACTTCAAGTCCGCCGAT
>JAQVVK010000132.1 GCA_028698975.1 Victivallaceae bacterium | reverse complement strand
GTTGCGCAGCAGCGTCTGCGGGCCGCGGGTGCCGGTGAATCCGTCGGCGTCGGTCACCGTGTCGTCACCGACCACCAGATTGTTGACGATCGGCTTGCGCGGAGTGGCCAGCTGATTGTAGTATTTGGAGGGATCGTCGACCCGGTAACTGAACGACCATGCCGAGTGAATGATGTTGGCGTCGGCGGTCAAGAGATAACTGTCGCGCCCCGGCTCCAGCGAACCCTGGGGATTGCCGCCTTGCAGCGCATCGGCGGCGGTAAAGCCGACCTCCAGCGTCTGCGGATTGGTCTGTATTTCGATGAATTGATGCACCGGGTAAGGCAGAAACCAGTGGCCGCCGGTAAAGTAGGCCGCCTGCTCCGCGCCAAACCGCTGCACGATCACCGCGCGCTGCGGCTCCACCGCGAAATACCCGCCCCCGGTGAAGAAATAGATCAACATGCCGACGATAACCGCCAGCAGCAGCACGAAAGCAAGTTTCAGACTGCGCACCAGCGAAGACAGCCCCGCCTCGTACTGGCCGGAGCGGTCGAAGTCCTCCCGGCGGACAACGCTTTTGGGATCTTCCATGAGCTCGACCCCCTTACTTCTTTTCCGTCGGAGCCGGGGTCAGCACCTCGGCACCCGGCTTGAACAAGTTGAACGGAGCCACATCGGTGTCAAGCACCAGCGTGGTGCGGTCTTTCATGATGCTGCGCAAAGAATCAAGTTTGCGCAGAAATTCGGCCAGTTCGGGGTTCTGCTTAAACACCGCGTAATACTGCGCCGCCTCGGCGTCGCCCTGCGCCCGGATCTCTTTGGCCTCGGCCTCGGCATTGGCCAATATTTCGGCCTTGCTGCTGTCGGCCTTGATACGAATGTCTTTGGCCTCGCGTTCGCCCTCGGCCAGATAGCGGGCGGCGACGCGGGCGCGTTCCTGAATCATGCGCTCAAACACCTTTTCGCTGATCGACTGCGGCACGCCGAGACTGTTGATGCCGACGCTGACGATCTCGATGCCGTAATCGGCGGCCTGTTTGGTCAAACGCTGTTTGATAAGCTCCTGTATCTCGTCGAGCTTCATCTCCTTGGGATCGGTGTTGATGATCTGGCTGAAGCGGAACTGGCCGAAAACCGCGTTTTTGGCACTGCGCATCCACGAATTCATCTCGGCTTCGGCCTTGGTCAGGTTGTCCATCGAAACGAAGAACGTCTTTACATCGCTGATACGGTAATTGACGTATATTCCGACCAAAATGTTCTGATTGTCGGCGGTGCCGGTCTCCTCGATCTTGCCCGAACTGCCGTCAAAACAGCGAATCCGGCAATCGAAACGGTAAATGCGCTGAAACGGAAACGGCCAGCGGAAATGCAGCCCCGGAGTATTCACTTCGGAGGGCCGTCCAAAGGTTGTCACCACCGCGCGTTCGGTCTGGTTGAGCTGGAAAGAAAATACCGCCACCAGCAGTATTGCCGCCACCGCGACGCCCAACAGCATGGTCGGCCAATGTTTGAAGATCTTTTCGGTTGCCATATTCAGAACTCCTGTATATTCAAGTTGTTATTGCTTGTCGATCTGGGTAAGGTCGGTATCGATCAGGTCAAGTCGCTCCTTGGCCTCGAAATTCAGCTCGTAAACCTCGTTGTTGAGCGAGGAGGATACCACAAATTTACGCACTCCGCGGCAGTCGTTCTCAAGAAAATCCAGATACGAGCGCAGTTTGAACATCGCCGGCATGGCGTTGTAGGTTATCACCTGAGTGAGGAAGCGTTCGCTTTCGGCCTTGGAAACCTTGCGGATGGTATAACGGTAGGATTCGGCGTCGGCTACGATACCGGCCGCCTGCGCCTGCGCGTCGGGCACCGTCTTGGCCGCATAACTTTCGGCCTTGAGGATCGTGGTTTCCATGGTTTCCATCGCGCCAATCACGTTCTGATAGGCGGGAGCGACCTTTTCCACCGGCGGGTGGGCGTCAAGAATGCTCACCTTGACCACATCCACCCCGAGGGTGTGGGCGTCGGCCAGCGACTGAATGCGCTCGCGGAGCGCGGACTCGGTTTCGCTGCGCCGGGTCGACATCACCGCCATCATCGACGAACTGGCCAGATATTCGGTGGCGGCCTGTGCGCCGATACGCCGCAAAGTACGCACCGGGTCGGCATTGTTGTACGCAAAATTCATAACGCCGTCGGGCCGGATCCGGTACTGGATCGGTATTACCATACGAATGAATGAAATCGACGCGCCGCCGGTATCGACCTTGCCGTCCTCCGGCGGCACCGCCACCAGAAAATTGTTGTCCGCGCCGCCGTGGGCGACCGTCCACAGCACCACCTGCGACAGGCCGGTCTCCTGCTTGACCGGCTCGGCTCCGTCATCGTCGGTGCCGGAACGCAGCTCGCCGACCACCACCTGCCGCAGCTCGGTGCAGCTGAACAAACGCACCTGACCAAAAGGATACGGGAGCGTCCAGTATATACCCGGCTTCAGATTTTCGCCGGTGACCCGCCCCAGCGTCTCGCGCACGCCGACCTGACTTGGCCCCACCTCGTAAATCATGGTCGATCCCCAGAAGATCAAAGCAAAGAGTATGACCATCGGGAAGAACGAACGCTCCACAAAACTGTAAAGCCAAGTCCCGGACACCTTGAACCCGAACTGATAGTCCAACGCCGACGCGATGTTTCGCATCACCCCGCCCGGCTCGGTGAAAAGCGCGAGCAGACGGCTTTCAAAGACCGGCCGGTCCTCGCCCAAGGTGCGCGGACGGTAAAATTCGATGACAAAACTGGTGATGAATTCGGCTCCGAGCACCGCAAACACCCAAAACAGCACTTTGGCGATATAGCCGTCGGCCGCCAGATTGTTGCTGCGGGTGAAGATCGCCGAGACCGTGGCCAGCAGCATTACCGCAAAGGCGGCGATCAGCCACGCTCCGGCCGGCCTCAGCCAGCGAAACGCGCCCTGATGCGACTGCCCGGCCAGAAACGCGCCGAGAAAACCGCTGACCAGCATCATAATAAATGAAATAATGGCAAACTGAAGCGCATTGAGCGAGGCGTCGGCCACCGGCACCCGTTCACGCCAGCCGGCAGCGGTCAGCCAAAGCAAAAGGCCGACCGACGCCGCGCCGAGCACCGCGAAAACATACGGGGAATAACGGCGAAAGTTTTCCAGCGAACGCCCGGCGGTGAATCGCACGTCTTCCTCGACGCTGAGCGCGTTGGTCGCCTTGCGGTTTTCGAGCAGTTGTTTCTCCTCGTCCTCGGCGGCGGCGGCGCTGCCCAGTATGCCGTGGATCATCGCCGCCAGCGAAAACAGCACCGCCAGCGAGTATGGTATGGCGGCCAGTGCAAAAACATCAGTACAGTAGTTTACGCCGCGCAACGCCGTGGCGGTAACATCAAGGACCAGCAGCCCCAGTGAAATCACCAAGCCGACAATCGCCAGCTTCGTCATCAGCCGGGAGTTGTCTATTGCTGCCCGAGTGTCGTTAAGGTCACTCACGATTCACCTCTCATATAACATATGAATAATACCGTTTCCGTATGGCGGATGTGTTAAAAAAACACTTGTCTCCGATTTTATTATAATACACCATCGGAGTTCAAATAACAAGTCCGCATCAAAAAAAATATATTTTTTTGTGCCCGTCGCGCATCCGATTAACGCGCGCCCGGCCGCTTTTGCAAAACAAAAACGGCTCCGCCGTCCGATACAGACGACGGAGCCGCAACCATTTAGGAAACGCTGGACCGGCTTATTTTGCAACCGGTTCGATACGGTCGAAACCGGTAAGCGGGCGCAAAACTTCCGGTATGATGACCGTGCCGTCGGCCTGCTGGAAGTTCTCCAATATCGCGATCAGCACCCGGTCGGTCACCGCGGTCGCGCTGATCGTGTGCACAAAACCGCGCTGGTCGCCATCCTTGTAGCGGATGTTGAGGCGACGGGCCTGATAGCCGATCAGATTGGTGTTGCTGGTGACTTCGCGGTAGGCGTTGAACCCGGCGAACCAAGCCTCGATGTCATACTTCTTATACCCCGGCGCGCCGAGGTCGCCCACGCAGACGTTGACCACATGATAGGCCAGACCAAGCTGCTGGAGAATGTATTCCTCGTTGGCCAAAGCCTCCTCGTGATACTTGACCGAGTCCTCCGGACGGCAGAAAATGATCTGCTCGACCTTGTGGAACTGGTGCACCCGGAAGATGCCGCGTGACGCCTTGCCGTAACTTCCCGCCTCGGTGCGGAAACACGGCGTGAAGGCGGTGTAACGCAGCGGCAGTTTGTCGGCGTCAAGCACATCGTCGGCGTGATAGCCGACCAGCGTCTGCTCGCTGGTGCCGATCAATGCGAGGTCTTCCCCCTGAAGATTGTAGGTCTGATCGGCGAAAAACGGCAGATAACCGGTGCCGAAAAGCGTGCGCTCCTTGGCCAGACACGGCGTCATGAAAAGCGTGAATCCGCGCTCGATGAGCACCCGCTGCACCCAGAAAAACAACGACTGGGCAAGAATCGCCCCCTTGCCTTTCCAGTAATAGAAACCGGTCTGCGCCACCTTGGTGCCGCGCGGGATGTCGAGAATGTCGAGCATTTCGCCGAGTTCCTGATGGTCGCGCACCGGGAAATCGAAAGTCGGGATGACGCCGACTTTGCGCAGCTCGATGTTGTCGGCGTCGGAGGTGCCGTCCGGCACATCGGGAGCCAGAAGATTGGGAATGCGGACCATGACCGCGTTGATCTTTTTCTGGAGCTTGTCGAGAGCCTCTTCCTTGGAAGCCAGCGTCTGCTTGAGCGACTTGACCTGATCGCGGGCGGCGGGGTCGGCCGCACACGCTTTGCTCAGGCGGTTGCGTTCGGCGCGGATCGCCTCGGTTTCCTGCGCCAGCTGACGGGCGTCGGCGTCAAGTTTAAGCAGCCCGTCCATATCGATGGGGTAACCGCGCCGCTGGCAATTGGCGCGGATCATTTCCGCGTTTTCCCGGATCAATTTCATATCGATCATTTTAACTTCATCCTTTCCTGGAATCTTCTGCTGCCGCTCAAAACTGCGGCATGGGGAAATCCATCATGAACTCTTTTACCTCGTTGCCGAGCGCGGCAAGAGCCGCCTCGTCGGCGCGCAATTCGACGCCGCGTTCGATGAAATCGGCCACTTTGACCATTTCGGCCTCGCGGAGACCGCGGGTGGTCACCGCCGGGGTGCCGATACGCACACCGCTGGTGATCGACGGCTTCTCGGGATCGAACGGGATCATGTTTTTGTTGCAGGTTATGCGGGCAAGATCAAGCGCGTTGGCCACGTCCTTGCCGGTCGCCTGCTTGGGACGCAGGTCGATCAGCATCAAGTGGTTGTCGGTGCCGCCAGAAACAATGCGGAAACCGCGCTTGGCCAACTCGTCGGCCAGCTTGGCGGCATTGAGTTTGATCTGATGCTGGTAGGCCTTGAAAGCCGGGGTGAGTGCTTCGCCGAAGCAGACCGCCTTGGCGGCGATCACATGCTCAAGCGGCCCGCCCTGAATGCCGGGGAACACCTTGGAGTTGATCGATTTAAGATACTGCTCGCGGCAGAGGATCAACCCGCCGCGGGGTCCGCGCAGCGTCTTGTGCGTGGTGGTGGTGACCACGTCGCAATAAGGCACCGGGCTGGGATGCTCGCCCGCCGCGACCAATCCGGCGATGTGCGCCATATCGACGAAGAGCTTGGCTCCGACCATGTCCGCAATGGCGCGCAGCCGCGGGAAATCGATGATGCGCGGATAAGCGGAGGCGCCGGCCAGAATCATGGCCGG
>JAQVVK010000008.1 GCA_028698975.1 Victivallaceae bacterium | reverse complement strand
CTCGGCTTGCAGGCGTTTTGCATTCCCGGCTCGGTGGCTGATTCCCGCCAGGTCGGTATCGGCCACGGCAACCTTGCCGCGATGCTGCTGCGTGAGGAGACCAAATGCTTCTGCTTCCTCGCCGGTCACGAATCGTTTGCGGCGGCCGAAGGAGCCATCGGCATTGCCAAGACGGCCAACAAGGTGCGTACCGAGCCGCTGCGGGTGATCCTCAACGGTCTCGGCAAGGACGCGGCCTACATCATCAGCCGCATCAACGGTTTCACCCATGTCGAAACCGAGTATGATTATTACACCGGCGACCTCAAGATCGTCAAGGAGACCAAGTTCTCCGAAGGAGCCAAGGCGGCGGTGCGCTGCTACGGAGCCGACGATGTTTCCGAGGGCGTGGCGATCATGATCAAGGAAGGCGTCGATGTTTCCATCACCGGCAACTCGACCAACCCGACCCGTTTCCAGCACCCGGTGGCCGGCACCTATAAGAAGTGGGCGATCGAACACGGTCGCAAATACTTCAGCGTGGCCTCCGGCGGCGGCACCGGCCGCACGCTGCACCCCGACAACATGGGAGCCGGCCCGGCCTCTTACGGCATGACCGACACCATGGGTCGCATGCACGGCGACGCCCAGTTTGCCGGCTCCTCCAGCGTACCGGCGCACGTCGAAATGATGGGGTTGATCGGTATGGGCAACAACCCGATGGTAGGTGCTTCGGTGGCGGTCGCGGTGGCGGTCGCTTCTGCGAAGTAACTCGACAAAAAAACGCGGGGTGACCCGCGTTAAAATAATTCGGCCGGAGCTTTTGCCCCGGCCGTTTTTTTTATGATCGACTGCTTACGACAGTTTCATATTTATTTGATAAAGATCTTTTCCAGATCGAACTTCGAATATGCGTTAAGGGTGACCAGAGTCTTGGTATGCACGATTCCTTCAATATCGTGGGTCATCTTGTTGGCAATGATTTCGGCAAGCGCGGCATTGTCCTTGACGCGGATCATGACGACCAGGTCATATTCACCGGCCACAGAATAGACTTCAGAGACGCCATTCAGCTTCATGAGTTCATCAATGGCGGTCTGGATCATCGAACGTTCAACATTGATCAGCACAATTCCTGTTACCATTTATGCACCTCTCCTTTGGTTGAAAATGCGACGGTGTTTCACCGCCGTCTGCTTAAACTATAACCGCCAATAAACTTATTTCAACCTGTTTTAAGACAAAAATGCAAAAAAAAGGCGTCCCGGTTAAGGGACGCCCCATATTTCAGTCTTTTTATCAGGCGCGACGACGACGCTTCATGTAAGCACCGACTCCGCCGCCGATCAGGAGAGCGGTCAGCACGCCGGGCAGCGGCTGGCCGGCAACTTCATTGCCGACGATGGTGAAAGCCACAGCTCCGGTATCGGAGAAGTTGATCTGATGATAAACATCGCCCATGGCATCCTGGCCAATGTTGGCCGTGCGGCTGTCAACGCCGTCGGTATTGACCGCATAGCTCTTGTCAAACATGGCGGCTCCGCGCTCGTCGGTGGCGATCGGGGAAACCCACACCGTCACTTCGTCGCCTTCGGAGAACTGGCCGAGATAATAACCGGTCTTTTCAATGACATCGCCATTGCTGTTGACCGCGGTCTTGACCACGGTGCCGGAGTTGTCCTGACCGGCGACCGCCATGGTGTTGGTGTCAGTGGCGACCACGGTGGTCAGGCTGTTGTTGTAATACTCGACAAAGTTGCCGGTAACCGTATCGGCCGCGCCGCGGTTGCTGGTGGTAAGACTCAGCATTTCGGTATTGGCGTTCTGGGATGCCAGAGTTGAAATCTTGTCGGCGATATAAAGATTGCCGGTACCGGAGGTGATGACGATCTTGTACGGACTGCCATAAATGGTATTCGCATTGGACTCGGTGGGGGCCGGAAGTTGAACTACTTCCCACTGGAAGGTGGCGAACGCTGCCGCACTGCACATCACAGCGCAAACCATCAGCATCATCTTTTTCATTCTAATCTCCAAGTAAACAATTTTAGGTGCACAAAACTACAACGATTCTATGTTTCTGGCATTAAAATATCACACTATTATGTTTTTTTCAAATAAAAAAATAAATAATTTTCTATTTTTTTTGTTTTTTGACTGCCTTATGTTCAATATGTTAGGCGTAAAGCAGGTTTGGTTATTCCATCGTAATACTGTTTTTTAAGTAAATTTTGAGCGTATCTGTTTCGGGTTTTCCATAATCATTTACTCTCAGATCGGAAACGCTTTTATTTAGCCGATTATACATAGCCGGCTATTTATATAGTCGATTATAAATCGAAAACCTTGCTGTTTTATGGTATTATATTGCAAGAAAAGCTGTTAATAGCAAAAGAAAACTTGCAATATGATGACGAAAAGTAATAGTTCCGGCGCGGTACAAAACCATTTATTCAAGCCATTATTGCTTGATATCGTACCAACACGCCATGCCATGGTTAAGCTGGCAGATGCCATCGACTGGCAAAGTTTTGAAGAGGGGCTTCAGTCGTGTTTTTGTTCCTATAACTGGCGTTCGCCCTATTTTTGTCAAATTTTTAAGTTCGCATTTATTCAATTGGCTTGCCAATTGGGTAAATGCTATACAAAAAGGTTTGGAAAAGGAAGAGCGCGAGAAGGAAAGAACCTTTCCTCAAAAGGTTCTTCCTTCTCGCATCTGGCTTTTGCATAATCGACTATATAGTATACCATATATATAAATAAGGCTTTGCGTGATCGATGTGCCTTTCATTGAATAAAATGACAACATTACGCCGGTTTTGATAAAATTTTGCGTTTTTTTATTAAAAAAGATTTGACAAAACACAAACTGTAAATATAGTACCGGTTGAATGAAAAAACGGTAGCAGGGAGAATAAAAAATGACAGTCTGTCCGTATTGCAATATTGAAGTCAGTGAAAGCGCCATTGAAGCTGAAGACGGCTGCTGCCCGGAATGCGGCTCCGTGATAAGTGCTACCACTTCTTTCCTCGGAGATGAGCTTCTGGAATACGATGACGCCGAGGAAAAAGACGTTTATGATGAAGACGAGGAGCTCAGCGACGATGAGGACGGCGATATTTTTGAGCGCGATCAGTACGACGAAGAGGATATCTTCGACGAAGAGGTCTTTGCGGACGAGGAATTTGAGGAAGAAGACGTTCCCGAAGACGATGATGCAAAAGACAATGGCGACTGACTTTAGCCACCTTATTACAGACTGAAATATCAGTTGTTTCCAGCCCGGATCTCCTGAAACCCCGGTTTCATGAAATCCGGGCGTTCTGTAAAGGTAAAAAATTTCTGATCCGCTGACTCAATGGACTCCAGAAATCGCTCGCGATTGAAACAATCAAGCTCGCCGGTGACATCGTCAACTAAAACGATCGGCTTACATCCGGCTCCGACCAGATCCAATTCCGCAAGGCGAAGCATCAGCGATAAAAGTCTGATTTGTCCGTTAGACGCAAAATTTCTTACCGCTTTACCGTTGATATCAAAATCAAAATCGTCAAGCTGCGGGCCGATCAGTGTGCAGTGCTTGATCGATTCCCTTACGCGAAGTTTGTCTAATTCCGCCAAATAGCCGCCAATATCTTCCGGATAGTCGCATTCAAACTTTATATCAAACGAGAAGTCGGCGAAACTCTTCATTTTAAGGTTGACAAGCTGTTCAACTATTTTTGCATATTTCCGTCTTTTTTCCGCTATTTTTATTGCTTTTTCCGCTAATTCCAGGTTAAATGACGAAATAACGTCTTGTTTATCCGTTATTTTCAATGCCTTGTTTCGTTGCATCAAAGCGCGATAATACGCCGCAAGATCACTGAAATATTCACGGTCAAGCCGCGAAATAAGCATGTCGAAAAAACGACGGCGATATGACGAATTGCCGGAACATATGAAACGATCCTCCGGTACAAACACCACCGCCCGGAATTCGTTTACAAAGTCGCTGGAACGCGAAAGCTGATTTTGACCGATGAAAAAACGGCGCATGCCGGAAAACGATTGAAAAACATGCAGTTTTTCTTTTACCGATTCTCCATGAAGCAATCCGTGTATTTCAAAGGCCTTAGAGTCGGAGCGCACCAGATCACGATAATTTACGGTGCGGAAAGAACGTAAAATAGAGAGGAAAAATATACTCTCCAATAAATTTGTCTTGCCGCTGCCGTTCGGCCCGATCATTACGACACGATCAGACTCAAAAGTGAATTTCCGCTTTTCATAATTGCGGAAATTCACCAATTCAAGTTCTTTCAAGCAAGACACAGTCGGCCGCCAGCCGTAAATCTCATGCCGGTGCTACTTTTTGCGGATCGGCATGATGATGTAAATGAAACCGTCGCCGCCTTCCATCTCCATCGGATTTAGCGGGTCGTTCAACTTGAGCTTTACCGAGTCACAATCGCAGTTACGCAAAGGCTCGGAAATAAATACCGGGTTGAAAGAGGCTTCAAATTCTTCGCCGCTGTAATTTATGTCGATGACATCCGAGCCTTCACCAACTTCGGAACTCGAAGCACGAACCTCAAGTTTTCCTTCGCTGAAGTGCATTACGATAAACGCGCTGGTATTTGAAAGCACCAGCGACACCGTTTCGATCTTGGATAACAAAACCGCGCTCGGAAGCTCTATCTCACGGGCGAAAGAAGCCGGTATGACCTGTTTGAAATTAGGATAATTTCCCTCAATCAGTTTGGTTATCAAGATAAACTCAGCACACTTGAACGAACAAAGTTTTTCGCCTACCGAAACTTTTACCGTGACATCTCCATCAAGCATGCGGCGAAGTTCGCCGGCCGCCCTGGCCGGTACAATCACATCACCGTTGCCGCCGGAAACCGCGTCCGGAGCCTTTTCCATCATCGCCATGCGTTTACCGTCGGTGGCGACCAATGTAAGCTGCGAGTCATTGACACTCATTAAGACGCCGGTAAGCACCTTGCGCGAATCGTCGGCACTGACGGCATAGGATATGGAGCCTATCATGCGTTTGAAATCTTTTGCCTTGATCTCTATTTCACGACGGACTTCAAAATCTTCCAATTCCGGGAAATCGGCCGCCGGAAGACCGAGCAACTTAAAATTACCGGTGCCGCATTTGATCCTGATATGCTCCTTTTCGTCCGAATCAAAATAAACTTCTTCCCCCATCAGGCAGGAAACCAGAGAAGCCAGCTTTTTGGCCGGAGCGGTGGTCGCGCCGACTTCCTCGACCTTGGCGTCAATAACAACGGAAATCCTTACTTCAAGATCGGTCGTGGTCAAAGTGACGGTATTTTCGTCGGCTTTCATCAACACGTTGCCGATGATCGGCAGCATCGAGTGTGACGAAATGATGGCTCCTACCTTCTGCAACGCCTTCTGAAGTTTATCGCGACTTACGGTGATTTTCATTTCGTTTCTCCCTTTATATGTTTATATTGCTTTTTCTTTACCGCATTTCCGCTCCTTTATGGAACAAGAACGGAAAAGGAAATATACACGCTGCAAAATTTCTTATGCAATCTCTTTCTTCTTCTTCTTATCATAATATATAAATATAAGCAGTGACAGAGAAAGAGTTTTTTGTGAATAACCTTTTCAATCAGTTGATATCAAAAACGATATACTTGCTGTTTTCTGTTTAAAATATTGTTCATATCGTATCGGGACATGTGCAATGATTTTTTTAAAACAGCTTTTTTACAAGTTATTCACAGTTTATTTGCAGTTTTATAATCAGCCAGCCGAGTGGTTTTTATTTCAAAAGTTTCGATATTTTTTTCGAGCTGTTTGAAAATACGCACAAAACGGCTATCTTATTACAACAAGTAAAATATAATCTTAAAGGGCCTTTTTGCAAATGCGATATAAAAGAATAAACCAAATTTTGGAACGATTTCCGGTATTGTCGGTGTGTGTTCCGGATATAGAGCGTCTTATAGACGAAATGACCGCCCTTTTTCAACGCGGCGGAACCTTTTTCTGCTGCGGCAACGGCGGATCGGCCGCCGATTGCGATCACATCTGCGGAGAGCTTTTGAAAGGGTTCATGAGTTTAAGGCCGATTCCGGAAGCTGACAGGAAACGCTTTATTGATCTGTACGGCAATGAGGAAGCATTAAAACTGACCGGGTCGCTCCAGCGCGGACTCAGGGCGGTGTCGCTTTTATCGCATCCGGGTTTTTCCAGCGCGTTCGCCAACGATGTTGACGCCGATCTGGTCTATGCCCAGCAAATCTATGCTCAGGCCAGACCGGGCGATCTGTTGCTTGGCATTTCCACCGGCGGCGGCTCAAAAAATGTGCGTTACGCGTTTATGGCGGCAAAAGCCATCGGCGTAAACAGTTGTCTTTTGACCGGAGGAAAACATGGGATTTGCGAAAAGTTCTGCGATTTCTCGATAAAGGCTCCGGAAACGGAAACATACCGTATTCAGGAATTGCATTTGCCCATTTATCATGCCGTGTGTCAATCGGTCGAAGAAAATATGTTTGGCGGTATCAATGGCTGACAAAGAAAAAATCTGCCGTCACGTCGCCATCATCATGGATGGCAACGGCCGCTGGGCGGAGGCGCAAGGTTTGCCGCGGGCAGACGGTCATCGCCGCGGTGCGGAGCGGGTTTCCGATGTGATGAAAGCGGCAAAAAAGTGCGGGGTAAAGTATCTGACGCTTTATGCGTTCAGCACCGAAAACTGGAAGCGCAGCCCGATGGAGATAAATGCCATCATGTCGCTTCTTGGCGAATTTCTGGATAATAAATTGCCAGATCTTCAGAAAGAAGGTATTTCGCTGCGGACAGTCGGCCGCACCGACGAACTTCCGTCATTTGTCCGTAAAAAGCTTTACAGAGTTATAGATGCAACTAAAAACAACAAAAACGGCGTGTTGAATCTGGCTTTGAATTATGGCGGAAGAGCCGAAATTGTCGATGCCGTCAATAAAATTTTAACGGACAAATCACGGAAAAATAACGAAATAACGGAAGCCGACTTCGGCCGTTACCTTTACGCCCCGGATCTGCCCGATCCCGATCTGATGATCCGTACCAGTGGAGAACTGCGCCTCAGCAACTTTCTTTTGTGGGAACTATCGTACAGCGAACTATATGTGACGGAAAAATTATGGCCTGATTTCGGAGAAGAAGATTTTATAAAAGCGGTCGAATCGTTCGGCGGCAGAAAGCGTCGCTTTGGCGGCAGAGAGGAAAAATAAAATAATGTTTATCTATCGTGCAATCAGTTTTCCTCTGCTTCTGGTCATGCTCGGAGCAATGCTTTACTGGCGCAACTCTTTCGGAGGATATGTGTTTGCGGCTTTGGCGGTGCTGGGAATCGGCATGCTGGTGTATGAGATTTGCGCCATGCTGCGCAACATTGAAATAAAGACATTCCCAAAAACTTTCGGCATGATCGCCGGGTTGATGATGTTGTTCTTTTTCATCCCGTATCTTACGCTTCTGTTTTCAATAGTATTAATGGTTTTCTGGGGTGCGTTCATCGTTTTGCTCGGAAAAAAATCCAAGATGGTCGGCTGGCTGGCCGGTATCGGAGTTTCGGCAGTGGTGATACTCTCCTTTATGCCGTTCATCGATATTTTCTTTGGCTCCGGCGACAATCGGGCGTTTCTGTTTTTTGTGCTGACCACCAAGGCGATGGATACCGGCGGGTATATTTTTGGCAAATTGACCTCGTATCTGCCCGGAGGAAATCATAAAATGGTGCCGACGATAAGTCCGCATAAATCGTGGGAAGGCACAATTGGCGGCGTGCTGTTTTCGGTGGCGGTCGGATTGATCTTCTTTTTCTTCTTCCCGTTTCTGCAACTGCCCTATTCTCTGGCGGTATATGTGTTGGTTTCAATAGTTATGGCGATCGGAAGTCTGGCCGGCGATCTCACCGAGTCGGCGATCAAACGAACCTGTGATGTCAAGGATTCAAACAGCATCATCCCCGGAATGGGCGGGGTTTTTGACGTGCTTGACAGCTTTATTTACAATGGTGTTGTGTTCTCGTTGTTAACACTTTTATGGAGGTGAATCGTCATGGAAAAAAAGATTATCGAGCTGCTTCGCGAAGACGCCCGGCTCGACGCTGCCGCTATTGCTGAAAAAATCGGTGCCGATGCCCGCAAAGTGGCTGCCGCCATCAAAAAAATGGAGAAAAACGGCGTCATTCGCGGTTATACCGTGATCGCCAACGAAAAACGCCCGGAAAACGTCAAGGCGTTGATCGAAGTGCGCGTCGCGCCGAACCGCGAAGGCGGTTTCGACCGGGTCGCCAAACGCATTGCCAAATATCCGGAAGTAACCGAAGTCGAACTGGTTTCCGGCGGCTACGACCTGTTGTTGACCGTCGAGGGCGAGTCTCTGCAGGAAGTCGCCTCTTTTGTTTCGGCCAAACTTGCCACCATCGACGGCGTGATCTCGACTGCGACCAGTTTTTTGCTCAAGAAATACAAGGAATCCGGCAGGATAATGCAAAGTGATGAAGACTATGAAAGACTCAAAATCTGTATGTGAAAAAAGTTTTGTGGCGAGCCATATCAAAGAGTTGCCCAAAAGCGGCATAAGAAAATTCTTTGATCTGGTCAACACCATGGACGATGTTATTTCGCTCGGCGTCGGCGAACCGGACTTCACCACCCCGTGGACGATCCGGGAAACCGGCATCTTTTCACTGGAAAAAGGCCACACCGCCTATACGTCAAACCTCGGCACTCCGCAGCTGCGGCGCGCGATCTGCCGTTATGTTTCCGACAACTATCATGCCGATTACGACCCGATGAAAGGGTGCATTGTCACCATCGGCGTAAGCGAGGCTCTCGACATTGCCATGCGCACTCTGCTCAACCCGGGCGACGAAGTGATCTATACCGAGCCGTGTTTCGTGTCTTATCCGGCCGAAATACGCATGGCGCACGGCGTGCCGGTCGCGGTGGAGACCTTTGCCAAAGACGGGTTCGCGCTCGACCCGGTGCGGCTGGCTCAAGCCATAACATCGCGCACCAAGGCCATACTGCTCAACTTCCCGTGCAACCCGACCGGCGCGGTGATGAGCCGTGCCCGCCTCGAAGAAGTCGCCCTTTTGGCGGTTAAACACGATCTGGTGGTGTTGACCGACGAGATATATTCGGAGCTTAATTACGGCGAACCCCATGTTTCGATCGCTTCGCTGCCGGGTATGGCCGAGCGGACAATATTTCTGCACGGTTTCTCCAAGGCGTTCGCCATGACCGGCTGGCGGGTCGGCTATGCCTGCGGGCCCGCCGAGATCATCGACTCGATGATGAAAGTACATCAATATTCCATCATGTGCGCGTCGACCATGTCGCAGGAGGCGGCTTTGGAGGCGTTGACTTCGCGCGGCGGACGAGAAATGCTTAAAATGCGGGAATCCTATCGCCGCCGCCGCGACTTGATGGTCGCGGGATTCAACCGCATCGGGCTGAAGTGTCTGATGCCGCAGGGGGCGTTTTACGCGTTTCCGAGCATTGAAAGCACCGGTATGAGTTCTACCGAATTTGCGGAAAAACTGCTGAAAGATGAAAAAGTCGCCGTCATTCCGGGTTGTGCATTCGGCGCTTGCGGCGAAGGGTTCGTGCGCTGCTGCTATGCGGCCGGAAGCGCGGATATATCTGAAGCGATCAACCGGATCGGCCGCTTTGTGGCGGCGGGAAAGAAGAAATGAAGGTAAAACTCTTCGGCAAAAACCTCGATGACGCCCGGCCGCTTTTGGCCGGAGTCGGCATGGAGGAGTGCGACCGCGATTTTGAGCTGGTCATAGCCCACGGCGGCGACGGTACGTTTCTGGCCGCCGAGCGTGAATGGCCCGGCGTGCCGAAGTTGCCGATCCGCGACCGCGGCACCGCGCCGCTCTGCCCGGAACACAGCTGCGAGAAATTATTGGCCGCATTTGTGGCGGGCCAGCTGGAGAAAAAAGAGCTTCGCAAGGTCGAATGCGATTATCACGACGGCCGGATCATCGGGGTCAACGATGTTTTTTTGCATAACTTCGACCGTTCAAGCGCGCTGCGCTACCGGGTGCGCATCGATGGCGTGCTTTATGCCAACGAGATCGTGGGTGACGGGGTGGGGCTTTCGAGCGTGCACGGGAGCACGGCGTATTACCGCAGCATAACTCACAGCATCTTCCGGGTGGGCATCGGGCTGGCGTTCAGCAACTCCACCGAGGAGGTCAACCACCTGGTGCTGGCGGAAAGCGCGTCGGTGGAGATCGAAGTGGTGCGCGGGCCGGGGCTTTTGGTGGCCGATAATTCACCCGAACAGATCAGGGTGGACGAGGGTGAAAAGGTCACCTTTCGCGCGGCGGCGGAGCGCGGTTTGGTTTACGGTCTGGCCGAATTCATGTGTCCGCGCTGCCGGACGCTGCGCCACCCCAACAAGCTGCCGTTTCGCTGGACGCCATTGCAGTCAAAATAGTCGGCCGGCGATGGAGTGAAATTTTTACGGCGGACTTGAAATAACCGCGCCGTGCGGCTATATTCTTTTCACATAGCATTACAAAAAACATATACCGCAACCGGGAGAAGCAAATGCGTGCATTCGGCATAGTCGTCAAGGTGAACGATCTTGACGGTTGTCGTATTTTTTACCGTGAACTGCTTGGACTTGGCGAACCGGTGGTGGACAGCAGTTTCGTCACCGTATTTGAAGTGCGCGAAGGTTTTTCGCTCACGCTCGAAAAAAGTGCCGCCACTTGGCTTGACAGTAAAAATTCGCCCATCGCGTTGCGTTTTGAGATCGACGACCCCGAAGCTCTGCGCGACCGCATGGAGGAGGCCGGCTACACCATCGAATTTGATGAGATCTGCCGTGCTTCGGGGGCATGCTTTCGCGGTTTCGACCCCGAGGGCAACGCCTTTTATGTGCATTTGCCGCTGGCATAATGGCTGAATGAACCGTTTAATATCTAATACATAGATATAGAGAGAAAAAAAGATGAATATCCGCAATTTTTTCACTGCCGCCGACGGATCCTCCGCCAAACTTTATTCGCTGCGCAACGCCGCCGGATTCGGGGCGGACATCACCGATTGGGGCGGCGCGATCGTCTCGCTTTGGGTACCGGATCGCAGCGGAAAAGCCACAGATGTCGCGCTCGGCTACCGCGAAGCCGCGGTATATGAGCGAAATCCGGCATTTTTCGGCGCATTGATCGGCCGGGTCGCCAACCGCATTTCCGGTGGTAAATTCACGCTTGACGGCAAAGTTTACACGCTGCCGATCAACGACGGCCGCGGCCGGCCCAATACTCTTCACGGCGGCAACAGCTGGGGACGTCGGCTTTGGATGGCGACGCCGCAGGGTGACGACCGGCTTGTTTTGCGAATAACCAGTCCGGATTGCGACGCCGGATTTCCCGGTCGGGTCGAGGCCGAGGTCACCTATACTTTCAACGATGACAACGCTTTGGTCATGGAATACCGCGCCACCACCGATAAAACCACGGTAGTCAACCTCACCAACCATTGTTATTTCAACCTCAACGGCGGTGCGGACGGATTGGATTGCTCCGGCCATACGGTGTGCATCAACGCCGATTCCCATACCGAGGTGAATTCTTTGCTGGCTCCAACCGGTCGCAGTATTGGGGTTGACGGTACGATTTTCGATTTGCGCCGGGGGCGCACTTTTGAAGAGATATACGCCGCAGTCAAAAATGGATTTGACGACAATTTCGAGCTGGGTGACGAGGCCGGTCGCTTTCATGCTGACGCCGCAAAGGTCGTTTCGACCAAGACCGGGATCGGGCTTGCGGTTTCGACCGACGCGCCCGGAATCCAGTTCTATATGGGCGGCGCGCTCGGCGAGTCGCCTATCGTCGGTAAAAACGGAGCGGTCTATCCGGTCTGCGGAGCGTTTTGCCTTGAAGCCCAGTTGTGGCCGGATGCGCCCAACCAGCCGGGCTTCCCGACGGCTCGGCTCGAACCGGGGCAGACGTTCACTCAGAAATGCGTCTATTGCTTCACTCGGGAAAAATAAAGATGCCCTTGGAGATAGAACGCAAATTTCTGCTTGCCTCCGACGGCTGGCGCGTTGCCGCCGATCGTGGAACGCGGATGCGTCAGGGGTACTTTGAGACCGGCCCGGAGTCGCCCACGGTGCGGGTCAGGCGTGTCGGCACGCGTGGCTTCATAACCGTCAAGGGCCGCCCGGTCGGGATTGCGCGCAGTGAGTTTGAATACCCGGTCTCGGCGGCCGACGCCGAAGCGATGCTGGCCGAATTTTGCGGCAGTCGGCTTGTGGACAAGATCAGGTACCGGATCGACGCGGGGCGGGGAATGATTTGGGAAATCGACGAATATCTGGAAAAAAACGCGGGATTGTTTACCGCCGAAATCGAGCTGCCGACGCCGGATGCCGGATTTGACCGGCCGGATTGGCTGGGGCGTGAGGTGACTGGCGACCCGGCCTTCACCAACGGGGCTTTGAGCCGCCGCCCGTGGAATATGAGAAGCGAGGAGGAAAAACGATGAAACATAATTTGATTGCCGTTGCTGCGCTGATGTTGCTGTTGTTGATTTCGGCCGGCTGTACGACTTCGACCATTTCCGAGACGAAGTTCAGCCACGGCGAGACGGCTCCGTCCGGCCGCGAGTTGGTGGCCAATATAAAAGGTTCAAATACGGGGTTGTTTCTTTTTTATTATCTGCCGATCTGGAGCGGGTCGTACACCAAGCCCAACCGTCGCGACTATGATTTCTGGGAAAATCAGCTGCGTTTCAAGCACATGGATATGATGCTGCGCCGTCGGGCGGAAAAGCTTGGCGCGGACGACATAGAAAACATGCGGATTTCGGAAAACAGCAGCGGATTCTGGTCGCTTTGGATCTTGTGGAAACGCAATATTATGGCCTCGGCGGACGCGGTGAGGAATCCGGGCGAAGAAAAATAAAGTGGAAAATTACGTAAATTTTTGTTGACAGGCCGGGTTTGACAGGTTACAGTAATCAATATGGTTTAACATGCGGCGCCCACCGCACATAACTAAAAAGGGAAAGATAAAATGGAAAACAAACAGGAACTTTTCGCGGACGGACTTGGTCAGATTCATTTTGCCGGCGGGATGGTGCGTTTCGACTTCGTGACGCTTCAGCCGGAGCAGAACGGTCAGGCGCCGGTGCCGCAGGCCAATCTGCGTGTTATCATGCCGCCGCAGGGCTTCCTTGCCGCTTTCAACTCGATGCAGCAGTTGATCGACAAGCTGGTCGATGCCGGAGTGCTTCAGAAGAACGAAGCGGCCAAGAAGTAATTAGGCAGACTCGTTTTGATGTTTACGCCGTCGAAAAATGATTACATGGTCGTGCCGGGAATCGTTCCGGAAACGACCGTGATCTGTTGCGAAGCCGTCCCCGCCAGCGCGGGGCACGGCTGGCTTTGTTCGGTGCGCGGCAGGCTCGACGACGCCGGGGAATTTTTCGTCAACCAGACTTGTGCGGGGTTTTACGATTTTTGTATATCGGTGGGCAACGCGGTAAAGCTCCTCAAGAGGCGCATGGTAAGGTTGTTCGTCTGCATCACTGGCGCGGTATGTATTTCGGCGCGGCGTATGTGTGTACGTTTTTGCGTGTTCAGGTGTTGAAATGGGGGTCTTGATATGAATGACTCGTACAAATAAAAACGCCCGGCTTAACAATCGGGCGTTTTTATTTGTATGCGTTGGTTGCGGATTCATGTGGCGGAGCAGAGCACTGGCAACGGCGATGCGAGAAGATAGGATCAAATGTCTTGTCTATAACAAGGGTTTTGTTAGTAAGCAAGGCCGCGGCGCAAGGGCAAAGCCCTTGACCTAACGCCGCTTACGCGGCTGCAGTGCAGAGTATTTTCCAAGGCGTAGGGCGCTGCTGTTGTGCAGAGCATTTGCTGTGGCGATGTGAGAAGATAGGATCAAATGCCTTGTCTATAACAGGGGTTTTGTGTGAAAGCAAGGCCACGGCGGGCTAAAAATTTTTTTGACGCTTCGCTTAAAAATTTTTTGTTAGCGTACGCCCGCCTTAGGTCAGAGGGCTACTCGCCCTCTGCTACACCTCGCAAGGGCAAAGCCCTTGACCTAACGCCGCTTACGCGGCTGCTGTGCAGAGCATTTGCGATGGCTTGGCATGGGGGGCCGGGGGAATCCCCCGGCGGCGCAAGTTAGCTTTTGCGGTACGCAAAAGCGCACGCGCCGAGAGCACCGCTTTCCTTTGCCTACTTTCCTTTCACGGGGAAAGGAAAGTACGGCGCAAGGGCAAAGCCCTTGACCTAACTCTGCTTACGCGGCTGCTGTGCAGAGCATTTGCAATGATTGTATTTCGATCAAGGCGAGCGAAGCCGCCGGCTAAAATAACAAAACCCCGTAATGAAAATCACTACGGGGTTTCGTCCTGGCTGACTACTTCTTCTTATGACGGAGAAGTTTCAGCTGCTTTTTACGTTTGTGTTTCGCAATCTTCTTGCGACGCTTCTTTTTAAGGTTGCCCATTTATACACCTGTTTGTTTTTGCCTGTGCGGTAAACTTGCATTCAATAATGTACCACACTTTTAAGAAAATTCACCCTGCAATGTGAAAAAATTTGCTTTTTTTTGGGTTTATCGGCGTTTTCCCGACAAAATCACCCGCAATACCCCCGAAGCCGCGCAATCTCGTCGGCCCATAACGTGTCGTCGGGCGTTTCCAACACCAGCGGTATGCCGTCAAACCGCTTGTCGCGCATGATGCGCTCAAATGTCGCCTCTCCCAACTGCCCACGCCCAATCGACTCATGACGGTCAAGCCGACCGCCCAATTCGCACTTGGCATCGTTGAGGTGCATTCCCTTGAGCAGATCAAATCCAATCAGCCGGGTAAATTCGTCGAATACCCGGGCAAAACCCTCCTCGCTCTTGAGATCGTAACCCGCCGCCCAGGCGTGACACGTGTCGATACAGACTCCGACCCGGCCGGGGCGGTTCACCGCTTCAAGCATATAAGCCAGTTGTTCAAAGCTGTAGCCGAGGTTGGTTCCCTGCCCGGCCGTGTTTTCAAATACCGCCGTCACCGTAGGCACCGCGTCGACCGCGGCGCGCACCCCCTCGGCAATAAGCCGCATATCCTCCTCCTCGCTCAAGAGCTTCAGGTGACTGCCGGGGTGGAAATTCAGCCGGTTCAGACCCAATTCGGCGCACCGCCCCAGTTCGGCAGTGAACGCCTCGACCGCGGCGCGGCGTTTGTCATGATCGGGCTGGCCGAGGTTTATCAGATAGGTGTCGTGCGGCAAAATCATGTCGGCAGTGTATCCGCCAGCCAGACAGTTGGCCTTAAACGCATGCACCGCCTCCTCCGTAAACGGCGGCGCCGACCACTGCCGCTGGTTCTTGGTGAACATCGCAAACGCAGTGGCTTTCAGCGCGGCGGCGTTAAGCGGCGCGTGCTCGACGCCGCCCCCAATGCTTACATGTGCTCCAATAAACTTCATAAGCTCTCCTCCTCCACTCCTTGACCGGTTACTCCACCGGCATATAAACCCGATTTGAATCGTTTCCGCCGTCGCCGCCGTTGGCATCGCCCCGGATCAGCCGCGCGGCATCGAGCGCATTGCCGCCGTTGTCGCTGAAATCCGAGTCGAAATCACTTCGCATTGCCGCCGGCGACTGCCAGAAATAATTGTACATCGCACTGTCGGACGAATCCCCGGAATCGTGAAATCCGGCACGCTGCGAACTAAATGTGTTGTCCGACGACGAATTGCGTCTGTCTCCTCCGAGAAACGGTATATTCAGCGATTTTTCACTGCTGTAACGGTAAAGCGAATAACTCCATGTGACGATTTCCGACGACCCGGAAACCGCAGACGCCGACGAATTTTCACGCGACTCCTTTTCCGCATTGTATTTAGCTTCAAGCAGCCGCCGGTTGTCGTTGACCACAAGAGACGATACCGAGATCACCCCGACGATCATCGCCGCCAGCGCGATCAGTATGACCGCCAGCTCCAGCATGGCCTGCCCGGATTGTGCGCGAAATTTTTTCATCTTTACAACCTCGGAGTGCCTTTGGCGGTGTCGCTTGACACCACGGTCTGGCCGAAGCCGGGGCCGCCGCCACCGCCCGACCCGTAATCGATGGTAGTATAGCGCACGGTGGGGTCGGATTCATCGTTGGTGATGATATGCCCGGTGGTATCGACCACATAATATGATTTGTCGGCAATGTACACCCGGGTGCCTCCACTGGTATCCCAAGTGGACTTGTCTCCGTAAAAAAGTTGCGGTTCCTGAAGCCAGCCGGCTCCGCTCCGGTTGTTTTGCGCATACACTTCGCTTTTACGCGAATCGACGTATTTTTTGAGTCTGTCGCGCCAGCGGTTGTCAAACGAACCCGCGTCAAACGCCGGATTGTAGCCGTAATAACGAAACCCCGCCCCGTCGGTCAATTTCTGAAGCATGGCAAGATAGAACGCGCCGTCGGCTCCCGGCCCCACTTCGTAATCAAACAAAGAATCCTGCCCCGCCAGCCACGCCAGAAACGCATCCAACTTCGACGACGCCAGCCGCAGCACCGCGAACCCGTATGGTACCGGCATATAGGTCGGCATCACCGTTGTACGGTCGAAAACCGGCAGGATCACCGGTATTTCGATCGGCATCCGGCCGCCGGAAAGTTCGCCAAAGGCTTTGGCGATCACTCCGGGCCGGTAATTGGTGCCAAACGCCTCCGCGTCGGACGACGAAGCGAACGAACTGCGTCGGCTGCCGACCCGGTTCGACGTCGATCGCGCCGGATTGCGTTTGAAGAAGATCGACGAAGTGGAATCCGTCTTTTCCGGCCGGGTGGCCAGCCTGGCCGCTTCCGGCACATCAATGCCGCCCTCGGCGTAAGCGGCCGGGCCTTCGTAGCGGTAGGCGGACTTGACGTTGCGCCGCAAAATCCCGCTTTCAAACCAAAACGAATAATGGTCGCTCTGATAGTCGCGGTAGGTGTCGCGGTAATATTCCGGATACCAGAATTTGTCGTAGCAGCACCAGTCCATCGCAGCCGGCAATGATTTTTTTGGCCAAACAGTATCGGTGTTGCCCAGAATCCGCTGCGCGGATTGAGCGGTCGCCTGATAATCGGGTATTGACTGCCACTGCACGCCCAATGTATAGATTTCGCTTTCGCCGGGGAAATTCGCCATCGAAAAATCGACGTTCCACCACTTGTCCTGAAAGTCGGCATTGCGCCATTTCTTGACAAAATCATACAGGAGATCATGCCATGAACTCTGCTGCGGCGGGTTTCCGGCCGCGATTTCAGCGGCGTGACGCGCGATCGCGTCGTAAAAATCCTCCTTGGCCAGTTGCGGAGGCGAAACCGATCCGCTGCCGAAACTCCGCACATTGGGCATAATCGCCGCGCCGTTTTCCGCTATGCGGCCGACCAGCGAACGGTATGGAGCTTTCCATGCGTAATTGTTGATATATTGCGGCGCACCGCCCGCCATCGGACTGTAACGCGCTGCGGTCTCGAGCAATTCATAATAAGTTTGAAGCGACCGGCTCGCCCCGCTGTCGGCAAGTCCGTTGGCCTTGGCCGCCTGATTGGCGGCGGCAAATCCGGCCAGCGGCCCCAGAAAGGCAACCCGGGTCTGCATTTCGGTCAGGAGGCCGATGCGCGCCTGCCACTCATAACGCCGGTTTTGGTCGGCCTCCTCGACCGGGTCGTAGGGATTGCGCTTGGCAACATCGCCGCCCCATGCTTCATCGTTGGCCAAAAGTGTCTCCGCCGCCTTTATGAGGTTGATCTCTCCAATCAGGTTGAGCGACTCCTTTTGCCACGAAGCGGCGGCCAGTGCGGCGGCTTCCTGAGCTGTTTCAACCTTGAGCTTGGCCCGGATCACGTTATGCACGTCAAAAGCGAGCAGCAGCGCCACCGCCAGCACCAGCAGCATGACCACACCGAGCAGCAGAGTCTGCCCCGACTGCGAATTTTGGCGGCGACGGGTTGTCATCACTTAATCCTCCAGAAACACCGAGCTGAAATTCCAGTAACGCACCGTTGCCTCCGGCTCCGGATTGCGTTTGATCGACAGCGGCTTGGCCAGATTTTCCGAAAGCAGCGGCGCGTTTTCCAACCGAACTTTTCCGGCGGCAGCCCCCGACCCCGATGACGACCAGGTGCCTACCATGTACAAATATGGATTGCTGCGTGATGAATTTTGATCCCAATAGGCATAACGCACACCGCTCGTGTCGCCCTTCTGCATGTACCGCTCGGCGTTTTCCTCCTCGGCGTAAATACTTGCGGCCCGGCGGCCGCCGGTCTGCGCCCCGGATATGCCGATGGCGGCCACCCGCGCACCGCGCAGCACCATATTGGGGCGGTAGCCCAACGCCACCCCCCGGGCCGTATAAAAGGCCGAATACTGACAAAACAGTTGATCGATGCACCATTGATAGATCTGGAGCAGCCCGAAAAACGCCAGAAACAGTATGCAAATGACCACGACCGCTTCAAAAATGGTCGCGCCCCGCTCTCCGTGTTTCCGGGGGCGGTTCATCATTTCTCCTGCCACATCTCCCCGGTCTCGGCATGGCGTCGCAAGGCGTCATGCTTGATCTTGCCGGAGAAGGTTTTGGGCAAATCGTGCACAAATTCGATCTCGCGCGGGTATTTATATGGCGCGGTTTCATGTTTGACGAAGTTCTGTATCTCGCGCACCAGAGTTTCGGTGGGTTCAAAGCCGGGCTTCAGCACGATGTAGGCCTTGACCCGCATGCCGCGCAGCGGGTCGGGCGAACCGACCACGCCGGTCTCGAAAACGGCGGGGTGGCGCACCAAAGCGTCCTCCACCTCTGACGGACCGATGCGGTAACCGGAACTCTTGATAATATCGTCGCTGCGGCCGACAAACCAAAAGTAACCGTCGGCGTCGCGGTGGGCGCGGTCGCCGGTATAGTAGAAATCACCGATAAAACTGCTCTTGTTTTCCTGTTCATTGGCGACATAGCAGTCAAAAAGACCGGCGGGGCGGCCAGACGAAATACGCACCGCGATGCGGCCGTCTTCACCCTCCGGCACCGGATCGCCGTTTTCGTCATGAAGCTCGATCTCCCAGCCGGGAGCGGCGACGCCCATGGAGCCGGGGCGCGGCGTAATGCCGGTAAACGTACCGATCATGCAGACCGTTTCGGTCTGGCCGTAGGCTTCGCGCAACGGGATTCCGGTACCCTCGCGCCAGAGGCGGATGGTTTCGGTCTGGATCGGTTCTCCGGCGGTGGTGCAGTGGCGCAACTCGGAGAAATCGAACCTGCTCAGGTCGTTAAGCGTCAGCATACGGTAAATGGTCGGCGGCGCGCAAAAACTGGTGACGTCGTATTTTTCGATGATCGGCAGCAATTCGTTGGCGTGAAATTTGCCGCGAATGTCATAGATCAGCAGACAGGATCCGACTTCCCACTGACCGAAGAAATTGCCCCACAGGTTCTTGCCCCAGCCGGTATCGGAAATGGTCATGTGCAGGTCGTTAGGGCCGAGGCCGTGCCAAAGCTGCGCGGTGATGCGGTGACCAAGCGCATAGGCGTAATTGTGCTGTACCATCTTGGGGTTTTTGCTGGTGCCGCTGGTAAAGAGAAATAGCATCGGGTCGGTGCTTTTGGTACGGATCAGCTCCGCCGATTTCACGGCGCGGCGCGACGGCGAAGTCAGCGGCTCGGAGATTTCGCGGCGGTAGCTCACCCACGCCGGACGCTCGCCGTCGACCAGTATCCGCGAGTGAAGGCTCGGGCAGTCGTCAAAGATCTCGTCGAACTTGGCGGCGTTTTCGGTATCGGTTATAACCATCTGGAACTTGCCGGCCCGCACCCGGTACTTGATGTCGTGCGGAGTAAGGAGGGTCGGCGACGGGCATTGCACAACGCCGAGCTTTATCATGGCCAGCGAAAAGATCCACCACTCGGGCAGGCGCGGCAGCATCAGGAAGACGCGGTCGCCCCGCGAAATCCCCAGACGCAACAATAGATTGGCGGCCTGATTGGACAGGCGGCTCATGTCATAGAAGGTGTAACGCTTCTCGTGCCCCTCCTGATCGAGCCAGATCATGGCAAGTTTGTTGCGGTCGGTCTCGGCCCATTTGTCCACCACGTCGTAAGCAAAATTGCAATATTCGGGGGCGATTACCGGGAAGCCCGGATAGGAAACCTTCGCGTTGGCGACGGTTTTTTCATTGGATGTTTTTTTCATGATTGTCCCATCTCGAAAATATTTTTCGGTAATGTTACTATACATCGACGGCCGGCCAAAGTCAAAAAAAACATCGGATTTTTTTGCAGGGACCCTCCGGTTAATGGCCGGCTTTGGCGGTTTCGGCCGTCTCCATGCGGCCATATTCGGCGGCGATATTAACGGCTTCGTCGAGCACCGGGTCGGCCTGGCGCGCCCGGGCGGCGGCCTCGTCGCCGTCGCCGTAGAGCCGCTCGGTGGCATCCTGAAGTTCTTTTTCGACGCCGTAATCGCTCCAGCGTTTCTGTTCGTTAAGCGACACGGTCTTGCGATCCTTGAACTTGCGGAAAAGCTCGGCGCGCCGCCGGATCATGGCAAATTCCGGATTGGCGGCCACGCGTTTCTCCGACGATTTGCGAAGAAGTTCCGCCTTGAAGTCAAGGTCGCCGTCAACCCGCCGGAAATGCAGTGCGTTGATCGAATTCCACGGCAGATGGTTGTCAAGAAACATCTCGCCGATATCCATGCTCTCGGTCAGCGACGGTATGCGAATATCCGCCTCAATGCCCAGTTGCTGCACCGAGCCGCCCGAGGGCCGGTAAAACATCGCGGTCTCGTAGGTGGCCGAACCTCCGTCAAGTTTCTTGCCGAAAAACCCGGGATAACGGTCAAACGGCACAACCGAAAGCACCGTGCCCTTGCCGAACGTGCGGCTGTCGCCCACCACCAGACCGCGACCGAGGTCGCGGATCGCCGCCGAAAAAATCTCCGACGACGAGGCCGACATCTTGCTTTCGAGAATGACCAGAGGGCCGGTGTAAGCGACGCTCGCGTCGTCGTCGGACTCGACCTGTACTTTGCGGTTGCCGGTCTGAACCTGCACTACCGGGCCGGTCGTGATAAAGAGGCCGGTCAGCCTGATCGCTTCCAGCAGGAACCCGCCACCGTTGCGGCGGATGTCGATCACAACCGCGCCGACTTTGTCGGAATTGAACTTCTCCAATATCCGCCGCACGTCGTGCGAACAGCTCTTGTAATTTTTGTCGCCCTTGCGTTCGGCCGCATAGTCGCCGTAGAACCCGGGCAGGGTTATCAGGCCGACCTTGATCTTCGCGCCGTCGGGCAGCGCGATTTCGCGCACTTCGCCTTTGGCTTCGCTGTCAACCAGACGCACCCGGTCGCGCACGATAACATACTGCACCGGCACTGCGCCGCGCCCCTTTTCGCCGGGCAGCACGGTAAGCGTCACTTTGGTACCGACATCGCCGCGGATGAACTTGACCGCCTTGGACACCGGCATATCGATGACGTCGGTGGTGGAGCCGTCCTGCTGGGTGACCGCCACAATGCGGTCGCCTGCCTTGAGCCGGCCGTCCACCGCCGCCGGGCCGCCGGGCACGACGGAAACCACTTTGATGTAGCCGTCGTCGCTGCTGAGTGTCGCGCCGATACCGGTAAGGGAAAGGCTCATGCCGATGCCGAAATCCTCGTCGATCGCCGGCGGCATGTAATTGGAGTGCGGCCCGTAAAGTTGAGCCAAAGTATTGAGATAGACGCCCAGCACTTCGACCGGTTCGCGCTGATCGATATCGTTGCCGACGTCGCGCAGGCGGCGCAGCAGCCGTTCCTCGGGGGTTTTGCCGCGCCAGATCGCTTCAATCCGGCTGGTGCGGTCGCTCTTTTTCTCTTTTTCGGCGGCTTCATTCATGGCGCGATCGAGCAGACGATATGAGAGCACGTCGTTTTTAAGCTGTTTTTCCCACAGAGCCGGGAGGTCTTTGGAGTCGGCGGCGCGGGGAGCTTCGGAGCGGTCGAGCAGGAAGTCCTCGTCTCCGGAGAAGTCAAAGGGGGTGGCGAGTCGTCTCTCGGCAAATTCACGATAGGCGTGATGGCGTTTGCGCAGGATGTCGTAAACGGCAAAGGCAAAAGAGGCGTCACCCTTGCTCAGCTTGTCGCCGAGGTCGGAGCGCATCGGCAAAAAGCGGTCGACGTCGCGTTGGGTGAAAAAGATCCGGTTGGGGTCGAGGGTTTTCAGATAACCGTCAAACAATGCGCCGGACATTTTTTCGTCGATCAGGCGCTGTTTGAAATGGTTAGTTTCCAGTATTTCCGCAGTCATAGCGGCAATGGTGCGCAGATCCTCGTCGCTATAAACTTTTGCGCTCTTTGACCAACCGGCTGCGCCGCACAGCAACAGAGCGACGATAAAAAATAAGCGAAACGACATTTTCATTGTAATCTCCCTGAATCCGGTGGTTAAAGCCGCCGTATCTAACTAATATACCGCGTTTCACTGACTTTTAAAAGTCGCCTCCGTTTTTTTTCTTACTTTCCTTTCCCCGTGAAAGGAAAGTAGGCAAAGGAAAGCGGTGCTCTCGGCGCGTGCGCTTTTGCGTACCGCAAAAGCTAACTTGCGCCGCCGGGGGATTCCCCCGGCCCCCCATG
>JAQVVK010000131.1 GCA_028698975.1 Victivallaceae bacterium | reverse complement strand
ACAGCCCGGCCGATCTGCGCAAACTCAAACCGGAGGATCTGCCTGCTTTGGCCGCCGAACTGCGGGAGACGATTATCGACGTGGTGAGCCGCAACGGCGGTCATTTGGCGTCAAGTCTCGGCGCGGTCGAGCTTGAGTTGGCACTTCACTATGTTTTCAATACTCCGCAGGATAAACTGCTGTTTGACGTCGGTCATCAGATTTATGCCCACAAGCTGTTGACCGGGCGGCGCGAAATGTTTCAGACATTGAGGAAGTTCGGCGGCTGCTCCGGGTTTTGCTGCCCGGCGGAGTCCGAATACGATTCCTCCGTCTCCGGCCACGCCGGGGTGGCCATTTCGACCGCGGTCGGCATGGCCAAGGCACTCGGCTGCTCCGGCTCCGACGCGCATGTCGTGGCGGTGGTCGGCGACGGCTCGCTTAATTGCGGAGTCTCGCTTGAGGGGCTTAACAATGCCCGCGGCTGCCGCAATCTGATCGTCATACTCAACGACAATCAGATGTCGATCTCGCGCAACGTCGGCGGATTGTCGCATTATCTTAACCGGATGATTTCCGCAAGGTCTTACAACCGCTTTAAGGCGGCGGTCAAACACTCGTTGACTTCATTGCCGCGTTACGAGACCATCTATCGGTTGATCCGGCGCATGGAGGACGCGATCAAAGCGGCGGTGTTGCCGCCGGGGAGTTTCTTTGAATCGCTCGGTTTTCGCTACATCGGCCCGATAGACGGTCATTCGCTGCCGGAATTACTGCACACATTTGACGCGGCGCGTTCGATGAACGGGCCGGTTTTTCTGCATGTCCTGACTGAAAAGGGGCATGGTTGCGAATACGCCAGCCGGGAGCCGTCGCGCTATCACGGGGTGCCGGGTTTCGACCGGGCGACCGGCGAACTGCCTGCTCCCGGCGGCGATAGTTTTTCTGCGGCGTTCGGGCGGGCGGCGACCGGGTTGGCCGCACTCCACCCGGAGGTGGCCGCCATTACCGCCGGCATGACCGCCGGCACCGGGTTGACCAACTTCGCCAAACGTTTTGGCGACCGTTTTTTTGATGTCGGCATTGCCGAGGAGCATGCGGTGGCGTTTGCCGCCGGGCTGGCAAATGGCGGCATGCGTCCGGTGTGTGCGCTTTACGCCACATTTATGCAGCGTGCGCTGGATTGCGTCTATCATGACGTGGTGTTGCCCGGATTGCCGGTGATATTTGCGCTGGATCGAGCCGGTGCGGTGGCCGACGGCCCCACTCATCACGGGATCTACGATCTCTCGTTTCTGCGTGAAATGCCGCGGCTGACCATTATGGCTCCGGCCGATGAATTTGAATTGGAGCGTATGTTTGAACTGGCCTACGAACTTGCATCTCCGGTGGCTATTCGTTATCCGCGCGGCGGATACCGGGGGGCGGAGCTGCCGCGACCCGAGTTGAAATACGGTCGCGCCGCCGTGCTGAAACCGGGTTCGGACGTCATGATCTGGTGCATGGGTCCAGAGGTGGCGGACGGTCTGGCCGCTTCCGAAATACTGAAAGCGCACGGGGTGTCATGCGGAGTTGTCAACGCCCGTTTCATCCGGCCGTTTGACGCCGGTCTTTGGGTCGAACACGCTTCTGCCATGATGACGGTGACGCTCGAAGATCATTGCGTTACCGGCGGTCTTGCCGCCGAAGCTCTTGCCGCTCTGGGCGGCATGAAAGGAACCGGTCAAAAGTTCTTGTGTTTCGGCTGGCCGGCCGACGAAATAATTCCGCACGGCAGCGTGAGCGAGCTTAAGGCAAAGTACGCGTTGACCCCGGAGGCGATTGCACAAAAAATTGAGGATAATTTACACCAATGACCGATTGTTTTGAAAAACTTCTGGAGTTGCTGGGCGGTATCTGCGACCTGCGTGCCGCCGAGGCTTTGCTTGACTGGGATCAGCAGGTTTGTCTGCCTGCCGCCGCCGCCGAGGGCAGGGCGCGCCAGTTGGCCGCTATTTCCGGGGTGATACACGAGCGGAGCACTTCCGCCGCCTTGGGGCGGTTGCTCGACCAGCTTGAGGCCTCTTGTTTTGCGGATGATTCATTTGAGGCGGCATTGGTGCGCCGCTGTCGGATGAATTTTGAAAAATCGCGCCGCGTTCCGGCCAAACTGGTGGCGGCGACCGCGTTGACCACCGGCGAGGCCCACGGGGCGTGGCTCAAAGCGCGCGAGGCCAATGATTATGCGATTTTGGCTCCTCATCTGGCCAAAATAATCGAGCTGAAGCGGGAATATGCCGCGTTATTCAAGGTCAAACACCCTTATGACGCCTTGCTTGACAATTATGAACCGGGCATGACGACCGCCGAGTTGAAGCGGGTGTTTACCCCGCTCTGCCGGGAACAGACCAAGCTGATTAAGGCCGCCGCGCTGCCGGCGGGCGAACCGGAGCCGGATTTCATGGTTGCGGATTATTCATCCTCCAAACAACTGCGTATCTCTGAAATGGTGGTGCGGGCAATGCGCTACGATTTCACCCGGGGAAGAATGGATCTTACCGAGCACCCGTTCACCACCACGCTGGGGCCGGACGATGTGCGTATCACCACGGCGGTCGATCGCAAACTGCCGGTCTCGTGTCTGCTTTCGACCATGCACGAATGCGGTCACGCGCTTTACGAGCAAGGGATCGACCCGATCTGTTTTCATACTCCGCTGGCCGACGGGGCGTCGTTCGGATTTCATGAGTCGCAGTCGCGTTTGTGGGAAAACCAGATCGGCCGTTCGACGGCGTTTTGGAGATGGCTCTACCCGTATTTCAAAAAGGCTTTTCCGCGCCAGTTGAGCGGGGTTTCTCAAAAAAGGTTTTTGCGCACGATCAATTCGGTGCGCCGCACATTTGTGCGTACCGAGGCCGATGAAGCGACCTACAATCTGCATATAATGGTGCGTTACGAGTTGGAGGTCGCTTTGTTTGACGGCAAGATCGAGGCCGCCGACCTGGTGACGGAGTGGAATCGCCGCATGAAGAAATATCTCGGCATCGTGCCTCCCGACGACCGGCAGGGGGTGCTTCAGGACATTCACTGGCCGCTGGGGGATTTCGGTTATTTCCCGACGTATGCGCTCGGCAATCTTCTGGCGGCTCAGATATTTGACGCGGCAAAAAAAGCGATGCCGCAGCTTGAAAGATCGATCGCACGCGGAGAATTTGCTCCGCTGGTGGATTTCCTGCGCGAAAACATCCATCAATACGGTGCGCGCTATACCGGCACGGAGCTGTTGAAGCACTTGACCGGTTCGAGCCGGATCGACATCAACCCGTATCTCGAATATTTAAGAAAGAACTATCTGCCAAATGCTTGATGAAATCCTCCGTCGCGCCGAACAAGGCGGTTTTCTCGCACACCGGGATCTGGTGCGCCTGCTCACCGTTGACGACCGTGAATTTGAATCGGTGCGGGAGGCGGCTTACCGGGTGAAACTCCGCGAGATCGGGCCGTTGGTAAGTCTGCGCGGATTGATCGAGATCGGCAACGTGTGCCGGAAAAATTGTTTTTACTGCGGTATTCGCTCCGGCAACCGCGAGGTCAGACGTTATGAATTGACGGAAGACCAGATCGTGGCGGCGGCGCGGATCGCCGTTGATTACGATTACGGCTCGCTGGTGCTTCAGGGCGGCGAACGCAGCGACGCGCCTTTTGTTGAACTTATTGAGCGGGCGGTGCGCCGCATCAAGGCGTTGCCCGGCAAGCCGCTTGGCATCACGCTGTCGCTGGGCGAACAGAGTTTTGAAACATATCGCCGCTGGCGCGAGGCGGGGGCGCACCGTTATTTGCTCCGCATTGAGGCGTCGTCGCGCGAACTTTATGCCAAACTTCACCCGGCCGATCACTCATACGACGACCGGGTGGCGGCATTGCACATGCTGCGCGACGCCGGGTATCAGGTCGGCACCGGGGTGATGAGCGGCTTGCCCTGGCAGACGGTGGACGATCTGGCGGGCGACATTGAATTTTTCCGCGAACTTGACGTCGATATGATCGGCATGGGGCCGTATATTGTGCATCATGCCACGCCATTGGGGCGGGAGTTCCCGGACTTCGGCCGCGACCCCGCCAAACAGCTGGGCATCGGTTTGCGGATGATCGCCGCGACAAGATTGGCGATGCCGACGGTCAACATCGCCTCCACTACCGCATTGCAGACTTTGTCCGCCGACGGGCGCGAACGTGGTCTGCTGACCGGTGCCAACGTCATCATGCCCAACATCGGGGTACTTGAACACCGCAAGGATTACCTGCTTTACGAAAACAAGCCGGGTACCGATGAAAACGCCGATGAAGCCAGACGCAAGCTGGAAAAGGCCATTGGCGCGATCGGAGAAACCATACGTTACGGCGAGTGGGGCGATTCACATCACTTCGCGGAGCGGACAAAGAAGGGCGTCAAATGAGATCATTGACATGTTGTGCGGCAGCGGTGCTGATGCTGACGGCGGCGGCCGGTTGCAATTCTTTGCCGGATGGAAATCCGCCGGCGGGAAGCATTGTCGACAATCAGCCCCCCGGCGCGGCGGAGGGAAACGGATGGTCGTATGCCGCCGCCCGCAACCGCATTGCCGATGCGTTGACCTTTGCGCTGTTGACGGAAAAGGGGCCGATCCGGGTGCGGATCGCCGCGCCGCCGGTTATGCGTCCTTTGCTGCGCGACGCGCTTGAGTCGATACGCGACGTCTGCCCGGTCAAATATGACGCGGGCGGCGGTTATTCGCTTACCGGGGAGGATGTCGGGGCGCGCTGGAGTTACCGCCTGAAACGCCTCAATGACGGCAAAATTTTATGTTCAGGCGAATTTGAAGCCCCGGAGCGGTTGATTTTGCCATGATGCAGGTTATATTATGGTGATGAGACATATATCAACAATCGCAATGTTTTTGGTGCTGTCGGTTTTGCCGCTTCGGGGCGACGAGCTGACGGCTTCGGCGTTTCTTGACCGGGCGCGCAACCCCAATCAGGTATCGACCTATGCCGCGCTGGACGGCTCCGTACAGCATATGCGGCGCGGCGAAAGCCCGGTGACAAAGCAGCTTTATTTTGCATTGTTCATAACCCGAGAACGCATGACAGGAGAAATCCTGCTGGACGGCCGAACCGGTTATTTGATCGGCCAGCGTCGTTCAGGCGGCGATGGTTCGACCACGGTTTCCGCCCTGCCGGGCAATCCGGCGGACGGGCGTGACGAGCTGGGGTGGATGGGGGTTCGCGCCTCCGATCTGGCCATGAGTTTTTTGTTTTATCCGCTGGTGCGGGAGCTGCCCGGCGAACGGGTCAGCGTGGTGGGGTGCCGGGTGCTGCTGCTGGCGTCAAGGGATAAAAAAGAATTTGTCCGGGTTTATATTGCCCGCGAACATTTCTTTCCGTTGAAAGCGGAATTTTTTGATGGCGAGCCGACTTCCGACAGTACGCCGGTACGCACGTTGGAGTGCGCCGGTTTCAGTCAGAAAAACGATTTGTATTACGCCAAGTCGATTCGCCTGAGCGGCCCCGGCTGGCGCACCCGCATTGAATTTGACGGCGATGGCGCGAGGCTTGGATTGCTCGACCCGGCGTCACCCCCGGATATAATCCGTAAACCACTATCCACTCAGGAGTAACAAATATGGAAAAGCACACCATCTCCGTCTTGGTCGAAAACCGTTTCGGCGTGCTGGCCCGGATCGCCGGTCTTTTCAGCGGCCGCGGCTACAACATCTCAAGTCTCACCGTCAACGAGACCGCCGATCCCCGATATTCAAAGATGACCATCGTCACCAAAGGCGACGCCGCAATACTTGAGCAGATCGACAAACAGCTTTCCAAGCTGGTTGATGTGGTCG
>JAQVVK010000007.1 GCA_028698975.1 Victivallaceae bacterium | reverse complement strand
TCCAGTCGGGCACATAAAAGAGCCGACCGTCGGGCATAAATTGAATACTGCGGGCGCGCTCCGGCGACTTTTTCGGGGTGGCCGAGCCGTTTGCCAGCGCAACCTTGCCGAAATAGGCGTCGAACTCCTGCCCGAACCCGCCGAGAGCCGCCGACATCCGTGAACTTTCGCCCACCGTGACGCCGGCCGCGCAAAGAAATGTCATGATAAACAAATGGCTCAGCGTCCGCAGCCAGCCATGACGTATCAGCCGGGGAAAAACCTCTACGCCGACACATACCCCGGCCAGCGACCGAAAAAATCCAAGCGGAGCCGCCGTCGTGTCGTCACTCATTTTGTCACCACCCGGTTGAACTCGTGAGTTTTGCCAAACGCCAGAAGCCGGTTCAACGCCCGGTCCACCCGGCGGTGCTCCGCCGGAGACAATCTATCGACAAACAGCACTCCGTCAAGATGGTCAAGCTCATGCTGGATGCAGCGCGCCAGCAGGCCGCCGCATTCGCACTCGATCGGCTCGCCATCCAGCGTCATCGCCCGGAATACGACCCGTGACGGCCGCACCACATTGGCGAAAATATCAGGTACCGACAAGCACCCCTCCTCGCGTTCGCACAACTCGGAGCCGGACGACACGATCTCGGGATTGATCACGGCAAGCGGCATTTTGGGCAGCAGCTCGATCTCCCCTTGCGAAAGCAGATCCGCATCGTCTTCCTGAGACGGCACGTCAAACACCACCAGACGCAACGGCCGCCCCGCCTGCGGAGCGGCCAGCCCGATACCGTCAAACACGCGCAGCGACTCCAGCATGGAGGCCGCAAATTCCCGGATTTCCGGCGTGACCACCGTCACCGGCTCGGCATTCATGGCCAGCACCGGTGCACCAAGTGTTTTTACCACATGACGTTTTTTTGCGCGAAACAACATGATTACGGCAGAGTTGTGGCCGAAGCCGGGATCGCCGGAGCCGCCGGGTTGGCCGGAGCCGCCGGAGCGTTGGAGATGCCGGGGGCGGCCTGAGCTGCCGGAACTTCCTCGGGTATCTCTTTATCCGGAAGCAGACCCGAATTCATACGACCGGCTTTTTCGCCGCGATAATATTCAACCGTGTAAGCTCCGACCGACGCGTCGAGCTGCGCTTTGGCGTTCTGAATATTGATGTAGCTTGACGCCAGATTGGTTTCGGCCTGCACCAGATCGCGCTGCGCCTCGTTTAGTCGGGTGATCTCGGTGTTGCCGGCCTTGTAACCCTCATCGACCAATACTCGCTGTTGAGCCGAAAGGTCGCGGGTCGCCTCGTAAATCTTGGTCTGCCGCACGCTCTGCACATAGTTGGCATACGAAGCGCGGACTTGGCCGACCACATTCAGCCACGATGCGGCGACATTGTATTCGGCGACCGCGGCATTGGCCTGATATTCGCGCATTTTGTTGTAACGGGCAAACCCGTTGAAGATCACCCAGTCGGCGGCAAATCCGTAAGAGATCGACGGCGAATCGGTGTACTGACGGTTGTTATAATTTGTATAGTTGCCGTAGTGATAGTTGGAGTCGTTGGTCGCCCACCCCATGTTGAAAAAGGCGTTGACGGTCGGCGAATAACTGCTGTACTGCTGATCGACCTGATACTGGGCGACCGTGAAAAGTTCGCGGTATCCCTTGAGGTCGGGCCGGTTGGCCAGAGCCTGATCGAGGTAGCTGTCGACCGGCGGCAGGTCGGTGTACTTGTTTTTGTAGTCGGTCGGGAACTCGATACCATCCGGCAGGGTGCCCTCGGGGTAGCCCATAAGCACCGCCAGAGAATAGATCGCCGTGTCGTACTGGAATTGGGCGGAAAGCATATCGCCGTCGGCCGAATTCATCTGGATCTCGAAGTTCAGCACGTCGCTGAGCGGCACGGTGCCGGCCTGGTATTTCAGCTTGGTGTAGCGTACCAAGGCCTCCTGAAACCCGCGGTTCTCCTTGGCGATCCGGATATTTTCGATCGCCAAAAGCAAATCATTGTAGGCGGTCGCGACCGAATACATCAACGTGCGGCATTCGTTAGCCTCCATCAAGGCCTGATAGTCGTAATTGTGCTTGGCGATCAACACCGACAGCGTGCGCGAGAAGCCGTCAAACACCAGCCACGAAGCCGTCAGCGTCGTATTGGTGCTGAAGGTGTCGGTGCGCGGAGTGCGGGCGTTGGCGTTGATGAGGTCGGCGTTGCGCGTCCAAGTATTGGAATTCTGAAGATTGAACCCGGCGGTCACCGTCGGGGAATACGCTCCGATCGACTGGTAATAACGCATGCGCGCCGCCGATACCGCATGATAGGCCGCAATATAGGTCGGGTTGTTGATTATGGATATGCGCTGCGCGTCGGCCAGTGAAAGCACTTTGACGTCCTTGAGCAGCTCGTCGGCCTTGTCCTTGTCACGATTGGTGTAACTGTTGCCCAACGTCGCGGCGGGAGGTTTGGGGTAATCGTAACACCCGCCAGACACAAACGCCACGGCAAGCGCACCGCCCAGCCCGACCGTCAGCAGAATTTTGCTCATCATGATCTTTGAAAACTCCAAATATAAAAGTTCATACCACAACCATTAGGTAAACCTAAATATAGCAGTATTTTTGAATTTGTCAAGCAAAAAACGCTTTTTCAGACCGTTTTTGATTGAAACCGCCATAAGATTGTACTATCTTAAAGCAAGGACACAATCGATATGGACAATTTATTAAAACTGGTGATTTACGGGCTGGCATTTTTTATGATGCTGGGTGTTTTTATTGTGCTGCTTCCTTTGTTGGTAATTACGGTGGCAATCGTGTTCGCAGTCGAACGGTTGTTCGGCATCAGATTGATGAAGTTCGGCAAACTCAGCGAAGCCCGGCGCAAATGGAGTCCGTTCGGACACCGCCGCCCCGGCAACGTACCCGCCTCAGAGGACATCATCGACGCCGAGGCCATCGATCTGCCGGACGAAACACCCAAGCAGGAGTGAACTTGACATGGCGACGATTCGTCAGACATTGAAGTTTTCCGAGAGCGGAGTACGCGGCATTGTCGGCGAGGGGCTGACCCCGCGGCTCGCCATCGCTTTGGGAACCGCATTCGGCTTCTATCAGGGCAGCGGCCGGGTGGTCGTCGGGCGCGACACCCGCACGACCGGCGAACTTTTTGAGGAGGCTCTCACCTCCGGGCTGCTGGCCGCCGGCTGCGAAGTGGTGCGGCTCGGCGTGGTGCCGACGCCCACCATTCAATTCGCCGTGAAACAGCTCAACGCATCGGGCGGGGTGGCGATCACCGCCAGCCATAACCCCAATGAGTGGAACGCATTCAAATTCATCGGTTCGCGCGGCACCTTTCTCGACCCGGGCGAAGCCTCCGAGCTATTCGAAATATACAGCCAGGGCCGCTGGCCATACCGGGGAGAAAGCGACCTGCGCAAAGTGCGGCTCTTCCGCGACGCATTTCAGGCTCACCGCGCCCGAATTTACGAAAACATCGATCTCAACGCCATCCGCAACCGCCGCTTCAATGTGGCGGTTGATTGCTGCAACGGCACCGGGGCGCTGTGGACTCCGGGCTTTCTGCGCGACCTCGGCTGCGAAGTCATCGCTTTGCACGACGACATCGACAAGGCGTTTGAGCGGCCGCCGGAGCCGCTGCCGGAGAACCTGACCAAATTATGCGAGGCGGTACGCAAACATCACTGCGACATCGGTTTCGCCCATGACCCGGATGGCGACCGCCTGACCGTGGTGACCGATCTGGGCGTCGCGCTTAACCCGCACTACACCGTCGCTCTGGCGGTGGACGAAGTGCTCGACGGCGGCGACCCCGGCCCGGTGACCGTCAACGCCCAGACCTCCCAACTGGTCGAACGCATTGTCGAAAACTACGGCTGCAAGCTGGTGGTGGCCAAAGTCGGTGAGATCAACGTGGTCAGCCGCATGATTGAAAACGATTCATATATCGGCGGCGAGGGCAACTGCGGCGGTGTGATCTACCGCAGAGTGCATCCGGGGCGCGACAGCTTCACCGCGATGGCTCTTATTCTCGAACTGCTGGCCGTGCGCGGCCAGTCGATCAGCGAAGTCGCCGCCGAGTACCCGGCCTATACCAACCTCTCCGAGAAATTCCGGATGGCTCCTTTGCGTTCACGCGACGCGGTGACGGCGTTTGCCCGCAAATACCGCGACCGGAATCCGTTGACTTTCGATGGGTTGAGGTTTGATCTGCCCGAGGGACGGGTGTTGATGCGCGTGTCAAATACCGAGCCGGTCATGCGCCTCAATGTCGAGTCGGAAGACCCCGACACCGCGCATGCGCTTCTCAAAAGATTTCATCAGGAAATTGCGGAGTTCAATCAATCTTAACCGCGCCCTGCCGCAACACGACCGGCGGGTCGTTGACCGCATTGACCACCGTCGAGGCCAGCGCGTCGATCGGTATCGCGCCGCCGTCTATGACCAGCTCAGGCGAACCGGCCAGCATCTGCAAAGCCGAGTCGCAATCGACCGCATTGGGCGCGCCGGAGCGGTTGGCCGAGGTCTGTACCAGCGGAAAATCTATCAGCGTAAAAAGTTCGGCAAAAAGCGGGTGATCCGGCACGCGAAATCCGATGGCAACACCGCTCTTTGAGGGTACGATCAGCGTCAGCGCACCCGGACAGAACCGGGCGGCCAGCTTGATCGCCGCCGGAGTCATGACCACCCCGAAACGGTCGGCGTTTCTCCAATCAGGCAGAAACCAGCCCAGCGGTTTTTGCGAACTGCGCCCCTTCAACTCGTATATGCGCTTTTCCGCAACCTTGTCGCCGACCCGGGCAATCAGGCCGTAAACCGTTTCGGTCGGCATCAACAGCACCGCGCCGGGTTCACCCAGCGCGGCGGCGGCAGCGCGGGCCGCAAGTTTTATGTCGGCGCACGAAAAGCGCAACATGGCTACTACTCCTCCTCGTCGTCGCCGGTGTCAAGCCGCCAGTGCGGAATACGCTCGCCCAGCCAGCAGCAGACAAACGCGATCAGCCCGGCGCAGAACCCGTAAACCGCTCCGCAGGTCATGGCATAATCAAGGCCGTTATTGAGAATCTCCGAAAACGACGCGTTCATGCCGCTCACCGCGACAAAGGTGTAGGTAAGCCAGACCGCGGTCGATACCGCCATGGTGGCCCAGGCCGCGTTTTTGCTGGCCGACGGCACATAGAGCGCGGTCATGACCGGCAAAAACACCACCACCAGCTGCGACGACCAGCTGTTTATCATAAGAGAGTAAATACTGTCGACCTTGAGAGCCAAAAAGGTGGCCAGCAAGGTGAGCACCACGGTGGAAATGCGGGTCAGACGCAACAGGCTCTTGTCGCTCATGCGGGGAGCCAAAGGAGCGATCACGTTGTTGCAGAGCAGCGAAGAACCGGCCAGAAGCGAACTGTCGGCCGAACTCATGATCGCCGAGATCAACGCGGCCAAAAAGACCGTGAGCACCAGCGGATTCAGATTGCCGAGCACGATGATCGCCATGCGCGGCAACACCTGATTGGCGACACCGTCGCCCATGGTTTCGGCGGTGACGCCGTATTTTGCCAGCACTGCGCGAGCCGCGAAACCGATGGTGATCGGCACCAGACCGATAGCCGCATAGAAGAAGCCCGACATGACCGAGCTGGAGACCGCGATCTTCTCGTTGCGGCTCGAAAGCGACCGCTGTATAAGATCCTGCCCGACCATACAACCCAGCCCCATCACGATCCAGCTGCCGATATAATACACAATGTCGGTGTGGGTCGCTCCCTCGGGAATCCACATGGATACGTCTTGCGACGAGAGGCGGCCGATCAGCACCGACGGCCCGCCCGCCTCGCTGATCGCTCCCGGGATGATCAGAAACAATCCGATGACGATCAAGGAAACCTGTACCACGTCGGTCAAAGTCACCGCCCACATGCCGCCGGCGAGGGTGTACAAGAGCACCACCACCGCGCCGATCATGGTACCGCTGGCGACGTCCATGCCGGTCAAAAGATAAAGGATAGTCCCCATGCCGAGCAATTGCGCGCCCAGCCAGCCGATGTAGACCGGTATCATCCATGCCGAAGCGTAAATTCCCGCGCCCTTGCCGTAGCGGCGCTCGATGATGTCGGTCACGGTAAGACACTTGAGGCGGCGCAGCATGCCGACGATGAAGATGCCGGCGAAGATGAGACTGAACGACGCGCCAAACGGGTCGGCCAGCACGCCTCCGATGCCGTCGGTGTAGACGGTAGCGGCCACGCCCATGCTTGAACCCGCGCCAAACCAGGTGGCTAGCAAGGTTGCGGTGGCCATCCAGAGCGGCAATCGGCGCCCCGCCACCAAAAAGTCGTTCATGCCCTTGACCCGGCGGCTTGACCACACCCCGATCAGCAGCATAATCAAGATGTACACGCCTATGCCGATATACAGCATATAGAGAGTTCCACTGGTAAGTCCCAGACTGCCGACCACGTGATTGGATGCCGCGGCCGCTCCGTCAAGTTGATTTTCCATCGACGCTCGCCTTTTGAGAATTTCCTTGTTGCCGTCAAAACAGAAAAAGGGAATGTTATTTTCCCCGGACAAAACGGCTTTACCGCATTACGGTTTCAGCCGCCGTTTAAACTATACGTTTTTTATGGTCAATTCAATATCATTATTCAAAAAAATGCGATTTTATCCGATAATCAGCGTAAAAAAAGGAACGGCGTAAACCGTTCCTCTTTTATCATGTACCGTTATCAGGCCTTGCTGACGCGTTCGGCATAGCCGCCGGTGCGGGTATCGATCTTGATGATGTCGCCCTGATTGATAAACAGCGGCACCTGAAGCTCATAGCCGTTGTCGATCTTGGCCGGCTTCATGACGTTGGTGGCGGTATCGCCGCGCACGCCCGGCTCCGTATCGACCACTTCCTTCTCGATGAAGGTCGGCAGCGTGATCTCGATCGGTTCGCTGTTGTACATCACAAAGCTGCAAAGGCTTTCCTCGATCAGAAAATAAATCTTGTTGCCGAGGGCCTCGGCGGAAACCGCCATTTCCTCGAAAGTGTTGGGGTCGCTGAAGATATAGTGATGTCCGTCGAAATACGAGTAATACATCTCGCGTTCTTCCAGATCGGGCTTCTCGATCTTATCGGTGGGGCGGTAGGTCTTTTCCATACCCGCGCCGGTGATGAGGTTTTTGAGGCGGCAGCGGTAGAGGGCGGTTCCCTTGCCGGGCTTGCAGAAATCAAACTCGGTGATGATCCACGGGGCTCCGTCAATCTGGATTTTGAGCCCTTTCTTAAGGTCGGACGGACTGAACATTGCTGAAACTCCCAACTTGTTGTATTGCTTAAACAATCGTATAATATAACGCGGCCACGCCCTTATGTCAAGTGCGGCCGGCAAGAAAATTCGGCGGCATACCGCTTGTCAAGTCGGCTTGTCAATACCCCCGCCGGTTCATTTTGCCCGGCGGTAGACAAAGAAATCGTAACAACTTCCCTTGCGGTGTTCGTAGTAGCGGTCGAGGATCGCGTTGATCTCGGCAAGCCGCTCTTTGCTGCCGGCCATGCGCGTATTTATCACCACGGCGGCTTTCCCCTCGATCAGTTCCCGCCGGACCTGCGCAAAGATCGCGTCATTATACTCCATAAGCGGCGACTGGAAAATATACCGGTTGCGCGGCACGACGCCGTAAACCTGATACAGGTGGCAGAGATTGCCCAGCACCAGCAACTGATTGCCGTTGGCGGCCAACGCCTCGGCGACGGCGGGGTCTTTGCGATAACTGGCGGCCACCCCCGGATAGACCTTGCGCATCGTGTTGACGCCGCCCACAAAAACGGTCAGGTTCAGCATCAGCACCGCCATCGACGCACAAAAGAGAAGCTGGCCGTTTTTGCGGCATACTTCGATCAGCATGGCATACGGCACCACCAAAAGCGGAATCACGCAAATCATATAATATTCGCCAAAAAACGAGTGGGAAAACAATGCACACGCCATTGCGCCGACTCCGGCGGCCAGCCAAAACGCCATCCGTCCGAATCCGGGGCGATGTTCGCCGCGCCGAATAAAGAAGAACGACAGCAAGATCAGAAGAGCGATGGCAAGCGCGGCATGTTTCACGCCCCGGATCAACACGGCAGCCAGCCGGTCGGCCAGCGTCATACCGCCAACGTTTACGATATTTCCGGCAATCCTTTCGGTGGCCGCCATGCCGCCGGAATACTTGAGGTTAAACAGCCAAAACGCCTCGATGCACTCTCCCAACGCTCCGTTCGCCGCGAAATATATGCAAAACGGCAGCAGCACCACCACCCCGCCCAGGGCAAACATGGCAAATCCGGCAAACACCTTTTTCCAGACGCCGCCGGCAATCCCCTGCGCCGCCCAGGCCAGCAGCAGCACTATGAATATGGCGGTAAAATTGGGTTTCAGCAAAAACACGGCTCCGGCGGCCAGACCGCCCAAAAACATCCTTCTTGCCGACAGACTGCCGGTCATGGCCAGCGTGACCAGCAAACTCACCCCGTACGCGATGGCCGGCATCGCGTATTCCTCGGTGAAATTGCCGCCCTGACTGTGCGCCCAATCCACACATTGCGAAAAAAACAGCGGCACCAGCAGCATCGCCAGCCAGGCGACATACCCGGACGCGAATTTCCGCACGGTACGGTAAATTATGATCAGCGTCAAAAAACACGCCGCCGCCTCGGCGATCAAAAGCCCCTTGACGCCGCCCATTGCCGCGGCGATCAGGTTGATCAAGTAGATCATCGGCCCCTTGTGGTCAAAGGCGTCGACATAGGGTATGCCGCCATTGAGCCAGACCTTGCCGACCGTAAAAAAGACCGCGCCGTCGGCACTGACCAGCGGCATATCCTGCCACACCATGCAGGAAAAACAATGCACCATGCAAAGTATGGTCGTTACGATCATCAAACCTGCCGTGAAGCCCGGTTTGTCGGCCATTTGCATCACCCGTTGACCGCATAGCCCCGCCCGGTATGACAAAGCGAACCTGATCGTCTGTGCAAACGAGCGGCAGGCGGCCCGCAGCAGCTTCCACTTGCGAATTGAAACCGTGCCTGTCACCCGGTCGTGCTGCGGCACCGCCAGCTCGAAACAGCGCGCCCCCAGCGTGGCCGCCATGCCGGAAATAACGACATTGGGCGCAAACGTGTCGGCCGGGATCAGATCGTAAACTTCGCGGAAAAACGATGCGCGCATCAGCCGGTACGGGGTATTCACATCGTAAATCCCCTTGCCGAAAAAGAGACGCACGCACGCACGGGAAACCGCCGAAATTATCTTGCGCGGCAGCGGCTGGCGGCGGCCGTCACGAAATCCGACCAGAAAATCATAATCTTCGCGCACGCTCCACAGACCGGCGAAATTCTCCGCGCTCATCTCGTTGTCGGAGTCGATCTGGAAAACCCATTCCGCCTCGTGCGCCGCACTGCGATATCCGCCTAAAATCGTCGGGCCGTGACCGGAATTGGGCTTGTCATGAATTTTGATCCGATCCGGCCGGCGGCCGGCCAGCTCGTTCAACTTTTGCAGCGAATTGTCTTTTGAGCCGTCGTTATAGGCGTGTATGCGGTAGTCGATGTTAAGCGCATCAAGCGTCTGCGCCCAGTCGTCAAGCACAGTTTCGATCGCGTCCTTCTCGTTATAGACCGGTTTAACGACCGCCAGTTCGTATTCAGCCATGATTTTCAATTCCCCGTGCGGTATTTTATTTTCTGGTCGAAACAGACCAGAGCCTGCTCGATCGCCTTATCCATATCCCAATATTTGAAACTGCCCAGCCGACCGCCGGGGATCAAACGCGGATTCTGTTCGGCGAGGTTCTGATACAGCCGCAGACGTTCGAGATTGTCGCGGCTTTCCACCGGATAAAACGCCTCCTTGCCGCGCGACCACACCTGCGGATATTCGCGGCAGATCATCGAAACCCCGGCATTGAAAACATCCTGCCGCTCCGGGTGATAATGTTTGAATTCGTGAATCCGGGTGTAGGGCACCGAGTTGTCGCAGTAATTGACCACCGAATTGCCCTGATAGTCGCGCACCGGCACGGCTTCGTTTTCAAAGCGCAGACTGCGCCACTCAAGCTGGCCAAACCGGTAATCGTACAATTCATCGATCATGCCGGTGTAGATGACCGTACAATCTTCCGGCAGCGACGGTTTTATCTCGGCAAAGGAGGTATTGAGGCGCAATTCGATGTTGGGGTTGGCCAGTATCCGCTTAAACAATTCGCCGTATCCGCAAAGCGGGATACCCTGAAACGCCGCGTTGAAGTAATTCACATTGTAATCCATCCTCACCGGCAGCCGCGATATGATACCGGCCGGCAGCCGGGTCGGGTCGCACCCCCACTGTTTGGCCGTATAATCGCGGATGAAGGCCTCGTACAACCGGCGGCCGATCAGCGAGATCGCCCGTTCCTCGAGGTTGCGGTCGGCATCGACGCCGGATCGCCCGATTTCATCTTTCATGAATTTGACCGCTTCGCCGGGCGACATGGCCATACCGAAGAAATCATTGAGCGTCTTAAGATTTATCGGCATAAAAAACATCCGTCCGCCCGAACGGCAGACGACTTTATGCTGGTATGTGTTGAATCCGGTGAAGCGGTTAAGGTAATCCCACACCGTCTTGTTCATGGTATGAAATATATGCGAACCGTACCGGTGACACTCAATACCGGTCGCGCCGTCGATTTCAGAATAACTGCTTCCGCCGATATGGGGTCGCCGGTCTATGACCAGCACTTTTTCACCCAATTCGGTTGAAATCCGCTCCGCCACCACGCTCCCGAAAAAACCGCAACCGACTACAAGATAGCGCAATCCTTCCATGATATTCCCCTGAGGTTTAGGCTCATCGCCCAAAATATCAACGCAAGCCTCCACCCCGCTTGAACCATAAGTTTTCTTCGGCGAGAGGCCTCCGTCTCAAGGTTACCATACACCGGCATCGCGTTTTTTGCAACTTTTATTTCAAAAACCGATGGGACGGCTGTCGAAATTCACATAAAAAACGCGATATGCCGGCTTGGGGACGGGATGCTATTTTTTACGCCGGGGCGACGCTTTGCGCTTCTCTTTGAGTTCGACATCGGCGGCCAGTTTTTCGACCCAGCCGTGCATGGTCGGCTTCGCCTTTTTATCGCGATACGGCTTTTTTTTGCCGTCGTCTCTCGGTCGGGCCGGGCGGTCGTCGCCGTAAGCGCGTTTCTCCGCACGAGCCGGGCGGTCGTCGCCATAAGCGTGTTTCTCCGCACGGGCCGGGCGGGCCGGGCGGTCGTCGCCATGCTGACCCTTTTTGTCCGGCTCGGCCTCCGAGACACGCGGCCCCTCTTTGGCAAAAGCCGCGAAGATCGCCGGAGCGTCGCTGGACGCCACGTTGACAAATGAAAAACGGTCAAAGCAATCAATGCGGCCGATACGCGATTTGCGTACATGCGCCTTTTCCCACAACAGCTCAAGCATACGCACCGCGCCATAACTGTCAAGTTTACCGACCCCGATCCGCAACCGGACTTCGCCGTCGCTCAAACCGGAGTTTTCAAAGAATTTGCGATCGCGCTTGACCCAGTCGCGCCGGTTGAAATCAAAATACCGCTCCGGCCGCAGTTCGTCGCGGAAGCGCAGCTTAAGCACCGCCGCCAACGCCTCGACCGGGTCACCCGCCGCGGCGGCCAGCTCGGCGGCGAACTCCCGGCAGTCAACCTGCCGCTCCGCCTCCATCACCCCGGCCACGTCGGCGGCAAAACGCTTCTTGCGCGCATTGACCACATCGTCGCCGGTCGGCAGATCGCGTTTCTCGATCTCACGCCCGGTCGCCTTTTCGATGGCGACCAGCCGACGCTTTTCGCCCGGCGTGACAAAGGTCACCGCCACCCCCTTGTGACCGGCCCGGCCGGTACGGCCGATACGGTGAATATAGGTCTCGGGGTCTTGCGGCAGAGAGAAGTTTATCACATGCGTCAAATCGTTCACATCGATACCGCGGGCGGCCACGTCGGTCGCCGCCAGCAACCGGAACCGCTTCTCCTTAAAGAGATTTATCACCTTGGTACGCTGTATCTGCGCAATATCGCCATGCAACGCCTCGACCCGGCAGTTGCGCTGTTTGAGTTTCTCGGTGACTTCGTCCACATCGGCTTTGGTGCGGCAAAAGATCAGTGCGTAAAGGTTTTCCACCGAGTCGATCAGGCGCATCAGAGCCTCGAACTTGTCTTCGCGGCGCACCTCATACCATATTTCCTCGGTAAGTTCGCCGCCCGGCTCGACCACGGCGGTACGCAGAAGCTTGGGTTCGTGCATGAATTTACCGGTGATGTTCAATATCTCCGGCGGCATGGTCGCGGAAAACATCAGCATTCGCCGATCTTCGTTGGTGCGCGCCAAAATCGTTTCGATGTCCTCGATGAACCCCATGTCAAGCATTTCGTCGGCCTCGTCAAGCACCGCGAATTTAAGCGACTCCAAATTAAGTTTGCCGCGCTCGACCAGATCGAGCACCCGCCCCGGAGTGCCGACCGCCACATCCACCCCGTCGTCAAGCCGGCGCAACTGTATGCCGATCGGCTGGCCGCCGTAAAAGACCCCGATCCGAAGTTTTTTGTCGCCCTTGAGCGACTCCAGCTCCTCGGCGATCTGCATGGCAAGCTCGCGGGTCGGCGAAAGCACCAGTGCCCCCGGCGCGGCGGCCCCCGGCTCCAGCCGCTCGATGATAGGCAAGCCGAAAGCGGCAGTCTTGCCGGTGCCGGTCTGAGCCTGACCGATCAGGTCGCATGCCCCGTTAAGCAATTCGGGGATAGCCAGTTCCTGTATCGGAGTCGGGGTGGTAAACCCCTTGGCGGCAGCCGCGGCAGCGGTTTCGGGCGACAGCCCGAGTGATTCAAACGGATTCATTAAAAAGCGTCCTTCCCATCGGAGTTGGCTGTACGGAGCGCCGATGGCTGTCACACGGTACAGATTGCGAACGTAATCGAACGCATATCCTGTTAATATACACCCGAAAACGTCAATTTTCAATCTGATTCGAAGCGATCCGTCACCTCTTTATAGAAATCACGCAGTCGCGCGGCCACCGATCGCCAGGAATAATCGCGTTCGGCTTCAGCGGCGGCGCGGCGCACCACTTCAGCGGCGGAGGCGCGGTCGGCCAGCAGTTTGAGGCAGACGCCAGCAAAGTGTTCGCCGTCGTCCGGAGAAGCAAGAAATCCGTTGCGCCCGTCGCGGATGAGGTATTTTATGCCGCCCACCGGGGCCGCCACCACCGGCACGCCGGCACTCCACGCTTCGAGGATCACGATGCCAAACGGCTCGTGGCGCGACGGCAGCACAAAGAGGTCGGCCGCCTTATACGCGGCCGGGAGCAGCGGAGAATCCGGCTCCAAAGCCCCGGTAAAAGTGACGCGGTCGGCCAATCCGGCTTCGGCGGCGGCCAGTTCGATCTTTTCCCGATACCACCCGGCCGTGGCGGGGCCGACCAGCGCGAGGTGGCAATCCACACCCTGTGCGACCAGCCGCCACAACAGCTCCACCAAAGAAAGCTGATTTTTTTGATAATCGATGCGCGACACCGAAAGCAGCAGTTTGCGACCGGCGGGAATATTGAACTTCTCCCGGAATCCGCCGCCGGCAAAATCCCGGAAATGCTCGACATCCACCCCGTTGGGCAGATATTCGACCAGTTTATCCGGGTAACGCTCCCGCACCGGCTCCAATTCGTTTCGCCCGACGCAGATCAGCCCGGAGGCGTCGGCCAGCGGGTCGCAGCGCAGACCGCTCAAAAGGTCGATCACCGCGCCGTAACGCAGAGTATGGCGCAAAGGGCGCAGCATTTCGGTCATTTCCTCGGGCGGCACATCAAAACAGCCGCCGTGAAAACTCATCACATAAGGTATATGCCGCGCCCGGGCCGCCAGCCGGGCGACCGCGGCCAGCCGACCCAGATTGTGGCAGTGAAGCAGATCAAAGTTCCCGTCGCTCAACGCATCGGCCAAATCCGGCGAGATTGGGTTGCCGCCCTTTTTGTCCAAAGCCAGCCGCCGCGACTTCGACAGCGGGAAATACGGGTAAAAGTAGTCAAACCGGCGGATGGCAACCCCGTCGCGCCGCTCCTCCGGAACCGGCTCCAACGCCTTGGTGGCGCAGACGACCGGCTCGTCGCCCATGGTCCGGAGCGCCTTGGCGGTGTTCCAGACCACACATTCGGTGCCGCCCCACTCCTTAAAAGTGAAACGGCGTATGATCTGTGCGGTTTTCATGGTAAAAACAAATACCCCGGTATATCTTCAATTTTCTTTTTCGGCTCTATTTTCTTCCATTCGGCCGGCGGTTTCCAGCCCGGGGTGAGCAGCGCGCCGTAAAAGGCCGCCGCCGGCCCCATGGTTTCCCAGACCGTGAACTCGTTTTGCCCGACCGCCATGCCCTCCAGCTCGATGTGCCGCCGCCAAAGCGGGATCGTCTCGTACAGGCTTTCTTTAAGTTTGGTCATGTTCAGCTTGGAGTCGGGATAGATCTTGTGCGGCAAAAGCGGCACATGCAGTCCGGCGAACAGATGGTCGATCCGCGCTCCGTAGTCAAGCGAATAAACGTAACTGAACGCCGACTCATGCACCCTCCCGCTGTATGTGTACGGCGTCAACCCCGGGATCGGATCGGCGATCGGGTCATCCGCCCGCGAGGACAGGTAAATACACGGGTGCGACAGCGGGCGCACCGGGTAAACATAGCCCAGCCCGGTGGTAAAAGTGCGCCCCATCGGGTTGGCTCCGCCCATCCAGTCGTCGGCAAGAAAAGCGCCGTCGCGGCATCTGTCGTCTTTGTCGATGTACCAGGCGAGCAAAAGAAACGCTCCTCGGTTGACCGGTATGCCGCGCCCGAAGCCAAGATAGGTAAAATACATGCTGTCGAGTTTGAAGTTCAGCGTGCGGTAGTTGAGCTCGCTCTGACTGGCCAGCAGTTTGGCCGCCTCGCCGCGAACCATTTTGCGGAACTGTGAAGAAAACTCGAACATGCGCGGCTGCTCCTCGGCCAGCTCCGCCAGCAAAAACGGCTGCATGTCAAGCCGGCTGTATTCCAACGCCGCCTTGAGCATTTTCATCGTCAAAACATTGTCATATTCGGGGTCGCCGCTGTAAAGAAAAAGGTTCAACGCCGCCTTGAATTCAAGCTGCGCGGGCAACCCGTCCGGCTCAGTGTAGGTGATCGTACCGTATTTATCGCTGGCGAACTTGCGCACCTGCGCCTTGGCTTCGTGCGCGTATTTCCACGCCCGGCGCGCCGATTCAAAAAAGAGTTCACCCTGTTTATCCGCCCCGCACTTGCGGTAGGCGCGGGCCAACATCGCCGCCGACACGCAGTATTCCAGCGACGATTTCCGGGTCGGCATGGCCAGATAATAGCGCAGCGGGTCGAGGGCCGGCTCCATGACGCCGGGGTGGGAGACCGCCTCGATCCAGCAGCCGATGCCGCCATCCGGCGACTGAAGTCGCCGCCAGACGTCGACGCCCCATGCCGCCTCATCGATGATGTCGGGTATGCCGTTGCCGGATTCCGGTATGTCAAGCTGGCCGTCGGAGAAATTCTCCGGCCAGAGCAAATACACCGCCAGCAGATCGTTGACCACCGCGAAATGACGGTTGCGCCGGTCGTAGTCGGCGGCGTCCCACCAGCCGCCGTAACTCGCGGGCAGCTTTTCGTCGGTGGCGGTTTTTTTCACCACATAAAACCAGCGTCGATCGACCTTGGAGCCGTCGGGCGCGGTGAACCTCGATGTGTACTCGCGCTCCTCCGGCGGGAAATCGCCCCGGAAGACCTCCATATGCGAAGCGCGCAGCGGCCACTTTGTATATTCCAGTGTCTTGGCGATGCCGCTTCGCTGGTGATACAATCCGCGCATCTGCACATAAAACATGCGGCCGATCGCATCCGGCCCCACCGGGAAATCCCACGAACGCCCCGCTCCCGGCAGCCGCAGATAGTACCGCCCCGGCGTTTTGAAGTCGGAGAAATCCATTTCAAGCAGTTGTTCACCCCAGAGCGGTATCCGGTATTTGTCGCGCCGGACATACTGGTCGAGCTTACTGCGCCAGGCGGTGCGGCCGGTATAGACCACCTTGCCGGTGGCCGAGTCGCAAAGCTGGAATTCTTTTCCGGCCAGCGGCTCGACCTCCATCAGCCCAAGCGAACCGAGCCATTGACCGAAATAAGCAAACTTCTTACCGGCCTCGGCCGAGTAGCCGGCCTGATTGATCTTGATCGCCCGGGAAACGGTGCGGTCGGGGTCGTATATTTCGCCGGCCACCTCTCCATTGGCGGTCAAAAGCTCAATGCGGTCTCCGGGAGCCAGCGGCTTCGCCAGCCTGAAGTAAGCAAAATGGGCGATATTGGCGGCGCGCACCGCCTTTTCGCCGGAGCCACCCAGCTCGGGCATGCGAAACATACCCAGAGCGTTAAGCCAGCTGCCCTGCTCTTTTATCTCAAGCGGTTGACCGTTGACGCTGAATTTGAAGTATTCCCGCCGTTCGAAATTGTCGCGTATGATCGGGTGATACTGCCCCAGCAGCTCCGCCGAAGCAAAATTATAGAAGAAACGATTGGAAAATTCACGGTAGACCCCGCGTGCCAGCAACTGATCGGCCAGTTTCAGCCGTTTGCCCCACGCCGCCGTCACCCGTTCGCGCATGAAACGGTCGTAATCACCCGCCACCGCGATGTATTCCGCCGACAACGGGTAGATGACCAGCCGGCCTTTCGGCGGCAAAGTGACACCGCCGTCGGCGCGCCGTATGGCGAGCAGCGCGGCCAATGAAGTCTGCGGGTTCGTCGGCTCCGGCAGCAGCGCGGCAAACAGCGCGGCGGCAAAAACGGCGACCGGCCAATGCAATGCGAATATCACGGTGTTGTTTCCGTTGTTTTTTCCTTGATGATCCGTTGCAGATCGCGTTCAAAATCCTTCTGATTATCGACCAGCTTGCGCGAAGTCGCCTCCGAAAGCGCGGCTCCGACCTCGGCGTCCACACGGGCCAGCTTGCGCCCCAATGGAGTACGGGCAAACCTTGTCAGCTCCGCCAGCTCCGCCGGAGTGAAGTTGGCCGCATAAACGGCGGCCAGTTCGTCGCGGTTGGCCTCGTATGACAGGCAGCTGCGCAAATAACCGAGCAGCGCGTCACGATAGGGCAGCAGCTCGGGATTCCCGGCCAGCTGGCTGTCGAAAACCGCTTTCAAGGTGCGCTCCATCGTTTCGGGGGTGCCGCGGGCGACCATGTATTCGATCGCGGCGTTTACCGCGGCGTCCGGCTGTTCCGACGCGGCTCCGCCGAGCAGAAACACGGCGGCGGTCAGGGCTGTCAAGATTTTTTTCATAAGTTCTCCCCTATGATTTCCAATGCGCCCACCGGCCGCCGGAGCAGCCGGGATATCACCTGGCACTTGACCCGCAGCAAGAAGAAAATGGGGCGGTCATAGTCGCCCAGCGTCTCAAAATTCCCCTGCCCCTTGGAGATGACCAGATCGGCTGAACGCATTCGCTTGAGCATCTCAGGCGAACTGTTGCGCAGCGAGACCCCCGGAGCCATATCTCCGGTGTCAACTATTTCGATACCGTCAAATCCCGACAATCCGGCTTCGCGCCGCGTAACGTCGTTGAGGATCGGTTTGCCGCGCACGCCAAGCGTGATCTTTGACTTGTACGGCTCGACCAGCAGCCGGTCGATCACCGCCTCGCCGCAGTTGTCGAGCATATAAAAGATATGGTCGGCTTTGTCCATGCGGCGTTTCAGCTCGGCGCAGACCGCCGAATCGAAATCAAGATCGAACACCTCAAGTATCCGCTTCTCGGCCTGCTTGAGATCGAAGTTGGGGTCGACCCCGTAATCAATGCTGTTCCCGCCGATAGCCAGCCGCACCGCCGCTTCAAACGGGTCGGCCGCCTCCGCCGCTATGCGGCGCAGCCTCGGCAGCAGCTCAATGCCGATGCGGGTCGACTCGTCCTTGACGGTGCGATAAGGATCGGCCACACCGGAGACCGCGCCGACTTCGGCGTGAAATCCGGCCGCCAGTTCGGGCGGAGTGATCTCGGAATCGGCGTCAAGCACCATGCGCATGAGTTTCTTGACCATGCCGTGCTGCGCGGCTTCGTCGCCGACCGCTTTCTTGGCCAGCTCGGAAAGCTGCGACAAAATGCACGGGTAACAATCGATCTTGACTCTCATCGTTTCGACTCCGGTTATCCGGCCACGGCCGGCGATCTCTTACTGCATGCGGTAATATAATCCGCGCCCGCGGTCAATTCAAGCGATCAGAGCAAATGGCCCATGCGCTCTTTTTTGGTGCGCAAATAGAATTCGTCCTCATGGGTCGGAGCGATCACGATCGGCACCCGCTCGGTAATGCGCAGCCCGTAACCGGTGATGCCAACCAGCTTTTTCGGATTGTTGGTGAGCAGCCGCACCGATTTGACGCCCAGATCAAGCAGTATTTGCACGCCGATGCCGTATTCACGCAAATCGGCGGGGAATCCGAGCTTCTCGTTGGCTTCGACCGTGTCCAGCCCGTCATCCTGCAACTTGTAGGCGCATATCTTGTTGTAAATGCCGATGCCGCGCCCCTCCTGCCGCAGGTAGACCAGCACGCCGGAACCATTGGCCACAATTTGACGCAAGGCGGCATGAAGCTGTTCGCCGCAATCACAGCGTTCGGAGCCAAACACATCGCCGGTAAGACACTCGCTGTGCACCCGCACCAGCACGTCTTCTTTATCGCTCACGTCGCCGTAAACTAAAGCGAGATGCTCGAAATTGTCCACCTTGGTGCGAAACGGCGTCACCATAAATTCGCCGTACGCGGTCGGGAGACGCGCCGTTTCGCCGCGAATCACCAGATGCTCGTGGCGGCGGCGATATTCGATCAGATCGGCCACCGTGCCCCATTTCAGATTGAGCTTGCGCCGAAGTTCATTGAGCTGCGGCAGGCGCATCATGTGACCGTCGTCGGCCATGATCTCGCAGATGACGCCGGCCGGGGTCAGCCCGGCCAGCCGGGTGAGGTCGATCGCAGCTTCGGTGTGTCCGGCGCGGCGCAGCACCCCGCCGGGGCGCGCGATCAGCGGGAAAAGATGCCCCGGCGAACTGAAGTCGCCCGGAGCCGCCGCCGGATCGATCAACGCCTTGACCGTCGCGGCGCGGTCAAACGCGCTTATGCCGGTAGTCGTATTCTTGCGGGCGTCGACGCTCTGGGTGAACGCGGTGCCAAATGGATCGGTGAGCGAGGCCGGGGTGGATAAATTGAGCTGAACCGCCCGTTCCGCCGAAAGCGGCGCGCAGATGAGACCGCGCCCGTGGGTGGCCATAAAGGCGATCGCTTCCGGAGTAACATGGTCGGCCGCCACAATGAGGTCGCCCTCGTTTTCGCGGTTTTCGTCATCGGTGATTATGATCATGCGCCCGGCGCGCAGTTCGTCGATCAACTCGTTGACGGTATTGAACTCAATGGGGTTCCCGTCGACCGGCGGGACCGATTTTTCTTTTTTTTCAGCAGTTGACATTATTTTGACTCCTCTTTATTGGCTAAAGGGTTACTTCTCTTGAAATGGCGGTGATCGATTTCGCCCGGCCGGTGGCACTGTCGTAACCGACCACCGCGCCGCACAGCCGGATCGGGCCGTTTTCTTCGACCGGGAAACGCACCGGCATACCGGTAGTGAATTTATGCAGCACCGCATCGACTTCGCGCCCCAAAACACTGCGCGCCGCGCCGACCATGCCGGCGTCGCTCAAATAGGCTGTGCCGCCCGGCAGCACGCAGCCGTCGGCGGTCTGCACATGAGTATGAGTACCGATCACGGCGGTCACCCGGCCGTCGAGATAATACCCCATCGCCTCTTTTTCGCTGGTGGCCTCGGCGTGAAAATCGACCAAAATGGTATTCACCGCCGGCGGCAGCGCGGCCAGAACTTCGTCGACGGTCTCAAACGGATCGTAGGCGGAGTCCTTCATAAAGACCTTGCCGACCAGACTTATCACCGCGACTTCGCCGCTGGCCGGGTTGCGAAACACCCCGACGCCCCGCCCCGGCTGACGCTTCGAATAGTTGGCCGGGCGGATGATCCGGTCAAGGTTGCGGATCTCGGCGTCGAAACCCTTCTGGTCCCAAGTGTGATCGCCCAAAGTCAGCACATCGGCACACTTGAGCAGATCGGATGCCACCGAGCCGGTAATACCGTTTCCGGCGGCGGAATTTTCGGCATTGACCACCACAAACGAGCAGTTGAATTCGCGTCGCAACTCGGGCACCAGGCGTTTGACCGCTTCCCGGCCGCCCTTGCCCACCACATCGCCGATAAACAGGAGATTCATATACTCCTCCCCTCTTTTTTATTCAGCATGATCATCGCCGGTATCACCGGCGCAAAACACACGACAACCAGCCAGATCGCCCTCTCCAGCTTTATAAGATCGGCAATCTGCCCGACCGCCAGCAAGAGTATGCCGGCCGCCGCCCAACTGCCGCCGACCATAATCCCCATGCGAACCCCGATCGCCATCGGCCTCGACGTGCGGGCGGTACGGGCCATAACCACCAGCTGCGGAAACCCGGAACCGAGCAACCCCCCGGCCAGCGGCAGCATCAGCCACCACGCGCCGTCGCCCCGGCACCCGGCCAGATATACGCACAGCAGCGGCAGACCGACCGCCATTTCAACCGGCAAGATACGGCTGATGGAAAAGCGGCGGCACAAGACGCTTCCGGTGAACAGTGCGCCCACCCCGGCCCCCGCGCCAAACAGCATGGCGGAGAATCCGCTGAATGCGAGTGAGTGGCCGTTGCCTCCGTCATTAAGCATCGTCGGCAACAACCCCTGCATCACCGAGCAGCCGGTATTGATGCACACCGAGATCCAAAACACACTCCAAAACCCGATCTGCGGCCCGGCGGCCGCCGCCAATTTCCGGCCAGTCGCCTCGCCGTCGGCAGAGATGACCACATGCGAACGCATAAACAGCCATAACAGCAGCAACACCGGCGCGAGTAAAAACAGCATGGCATAAAGTCCGCCCGCCATTTGAGCGAGCGCGCCGGAGATGAATGCGCCGGAAGCAAACCCGAAAAATCCGGCGGTCATAAATACCGGCGTCGCGGTACGCGCTTCGACCTCATTCGGACTTACGGCGCAGACCGCCCGCAGCCCCTCAGGATGCACCAGCGCAGTACCGACCCCGACCGCCAGCACCAGAGCGACCAGAAGCCCGACCGACCCGCCGCCGACCGGGATCAGCCCGATCAGACCGATCAGGCCGGTCAACGCCAGCCCCAGCGGTATCAACAGCGGCCGGTGCGAGCGTTTACGCAGCGTCCCGGCCCACATCTGCACCGCATTAGAACTCAAACTCATCAAGGTCAACAGCATCGCGCCTTCGCCGATCGAGAAACCGTATTTTGTCATCAACAGCGGCAAAATACCGGGCAGCGTGCCGGTAAGCATATCCACCATAAAGTGGATCGCGGTCAAAAGACCGAGTTGAAAAGCGTTGTTGCGGTGTTGAAGCATGAGATCCTTTCCTGGGATATTGTATTAATATACCCCGTCGAAGCAATTCTATCAAGAAAATAAAAACAAAAAAGGGCGGCTTTCGGCCGCCCTTTCACACAGAAACGTCCGCCCGCTCTATTTGGACGCGGCGACTTCCTGCAACCACTCGACGTTGGGGAAATAATCCTGATAAAACGAGCGGCTGAGTATCTCGAGGCTCTCCACCCCGTACACCCAGTCGAGAGCCTTGTCGCCCAACGCCTTGCGGACATTGGTCTGATCGAAGACGATGTTCGACGAGAAATAGGGGAGCAAGTCACCGAGGAAACGGCCCATAAGTTTGTCGTCCATTTCCGGCGTCGCGGTGCGGGAATCGACGGAAACGCCCTTGAGGCGCAACACTTTGCATACCGCGTCGTCGATCTGCTGGGTCGATACCGGGCTGTCGCCGGTAATATGGTAGGCGCGGTTTTCGACCGGCTTCTGAAAGAGCGCGGTGATCGCTTCCTGCACATAGTCGATCGGCACGAAATAAATGCGATCCGACGGTATGGTGTTGAAGTTCACGTTGAGATCGATGTATTCGGTCGGCTTCACCCCGAGCTTGCTGCACCGGTGGCTCTTGAGTTTGCCCATAAATTCAAGGATGCGGTAAAACGCCAGCGGCTTGCGGATACGCCCGTCGGAACGACGCCCGGTGATGATCGCGGGGCGATAGACGGTAAACGGAATACCCGAAGCGCGCACCATCATCTCGGCCTTGAACTTGCTTTCCTCGTAGGGGTTGTTGAACCCGCTGTCGATCGGAGTATCCTCCTTGGCGACGCCGGAGAGTTTGCCGGCCACATAAGCGGTGCCGACATAGTGAAACTCCTTGACCTTGAGCAGTTGAGCCAGACGCACCATGTTGGCGGTGCCGTTGTAGTTGATGCGGAAAGTCTTACCGGTCTTGTCCTTGCCGAGATTGACGTCGGCCGCGCAGTGAAAAACAATATCGGTGCCGGCCAGGATCGGATCTTTGGCCATGGCTTCCGGGTCAAGCGTCACCACATCGCCCTCGATCACTTTCAGGCGGCTGATGATCGCGTCGGCCGCTTCGGGGCAGCCGTCAAACGCGCACTCGTCGCGGATGATGTCGCAGGTGCGCTGCATGGCGGTCTTGACCGGATTGCGGCGGGCAAGGCAGACGATTTCGTAATCCTGCCGCTGACGAAGCAGTGCTACCGTGAACGCACTGCCGACCAGACCTGTAATGCCGGTCAAAAATATTTTTTTCATTTCCTGTCCCTATGTTATAATAGAATAAAAA
>JAQVVK010000130.1 GCA_028698975.1 Victivallaceae bacterium | reverse complement strand
GAGCTGCTGTTGCAGACCCGGCAGGTGCTTGACGGTCAGCCGATCGAGCCTAAGGCGTTTGCGCACCGGATCGCGTTCAATCTGATACCGCATATCGACTCTTTCACCGAAAACGGCTATACCAAGGAAGAGCTTAAGATGCTCAACGAGTCGCGCAAGATGCTGCATCTGCCCGAATTGCTGCTCAGCTGCACCAGTGTGCGGATCCCGGCATTGCGCGCCCACTCCGAGGCACTCAATCTTGAGTTTGAAAGTGAGATCACGCCCGACGAGGCGCGCGCCATCTTGGCCGCCGCTCCCGGAGTTACCGTGGTGGACGACCCCGCCGCCAAGCGTTACCCGATGCCGGTTGACGCCACCGAAAAATACGATGTATTGGTCGGCCGCATCAGGCAGGACATTTCGCGCCGCGACAAACGCGGGCTGGATATCTTTGTTTCCGGCGACCAACTGCTCAAAGGCGCGGCTCTGAACGCGGTTCAGATCGCCGAACTTCTGTAGCGGAAGCCGGCGCAATGGGCGGTCGCGGGCTTACCCGGCTCTCGCCGGCGGCTGGTGCCGTTGGCTGTCTTGGTTGTTTCACCCGAAACAATCGGGAGTGACCGCCATGAACCCGACCGCCTGCGAAAAAATCTTTGCTCCATACCGGGGCGGCCGCCTGTTGATCGGTTTCTCCGGCGGAGCCGACAGCACCGCTGCGCTCATGGTCGCGCTTTACTGGCGCGAACGGCTTGAGCTGAAACTTACCGCGGTGCATTTCAACCACGGTTTGCGCGGAGCGGAGTCCGACCGCGAAGAAGCCGAGGCGCGCCGTTTTGCCGAAACGCACGACGTCGCCTTTATTTCACGCCGTTTTGCACTTGCCTCCGGCCCGGGGGTGGAGGCGAGAGCCCGCGCCGCCCGTTTGAGCGCGTGGCGTGAACTCGTTGCCGAAACCGGTGCGGCGGCGGTGGTGGTCGGTCATCACGCCGATGACCGGGCCGAAAACCTTTTGCTGCGTCTGGCTCGCGGCTCCAATGCGACCGGGTTGACCTCGATGCGGGCATGTTCCCGAGTTGCGGGGGTGCTCTTTTTGCGGCCGCTGCTGAATTTCCGCCGCGTTGAAATCGAAAGTTTTTTACGCCGCAATGGGATATTGCTTTGGGCGTGCGACTCCAGCAACATCGATCAGCATTATTCTCGCAACGCTTTGCGTAACAATATATTGCCGGAGATTTACTCGGCTCTTCCCGGCAGCGAAAGCGGTCTCGCGGCTTCGCTGGACGCGCTTGCGGTCGATGCGGACTATTTGGAACAATTGACCGCCGAAAACTTCGCCGCGCTCAAGGTGGCCGGTCACCCGGCGGCGGCATGGCTGGCTCTGCACCCGGCGTTGCGTTTTCGCGCACTCCGGTTGCTGCTGGCTGATTTCTCCGGTGTCGATGAACCGATCGCGCCGGAATTCGAGGAGAGGGTGAGGTGCGAGCTAACTCGCCCCGATCGCGCATGCCGCCTGATACCTACCGGGATGTCGGCTTTGCCGTATATCCGATTGGAAAATGGCCGTTTGCAGAAGGCCATGCCGGAACAGGTTAACTTTCAAACGGTTGATTGGTCGTGGCGTGACGGGTCATGCGTCGCCGGCGGGGTGCGTTTTACCGCATCCGAGGCCGCCGGGAGGCCGCCGCTTTCCGGCCTTGACGAGTGTTGTTTTGACGCGGAGCTGTTGCCGGAAACGGTACGGATCGCTCCATTCTTCGCCGGGGCAAAAATGGTCCCGTTTGGTGGAACCGGCCCGGTTCTGCTCAAAAAACTGCGGATTAACCGCGGCATTGCCGCTGCCGACAAGCCGCCATTGATGCAGACATTGTCCGGCACGGTCATCTGGTGGCCGTTTGTCCGGCAGGGGGCTTTTGCCGCCGTGACCGCCGCGACCCGCAAAACCGTGCTTTTCCGGGCGGAACGGGTTTGAAAGCTCGCCGCCGAGGGGTTATATTGACACATTATGAAATACGACAAAAAAATTTTTGAAGATGGCGGCATGGTTCGCTTTGACGACTGTCGTTTCACCGGTTGGCTGCGGCGGGATTTCTCCGGGACGCAGCTTGACGAGCGGCTTGACGCGGCGGTTTTGCCGCAAGCCGATGTGCGCCACGACGGACGCAAAGTCCGGGTGGTCTGCGTCGGCGGGGTGTTTGTCAAGCTCTACAAATGCCGCAATCTTTATGACGCGGTTCGCCGCAGATTCAAGACGCCAAGATCGTTAAATTCGCTGGCGGGAGCGGTCGCCATGCAAAAGGCGGGGGTTGCCACTCCGCCGGTGCTGGCGGCGTTGCGCGGCCGGGGGCGTTATCCCGATCTGCTGATTACCGAGGCGGCTCCCGCCGACGCGGTATTTTGCGACCGCGCCGTCGAAAAGCTTTCTCCGGAGGAAGCGGCCGCGCCGCTTTGCAATCTGGCCGCCCGAATGCATGCCCGTGGCATCGTGCATGGCGATCTGAGTTTGCGCAACCTCTACTTCTACGGCGGAGAAGTCGGCGTGATCGATCTTGACGGCTGTCGGGTCGCCGCGTCGGTGCCGCCGCCGTTGAGAAGACGCGAAGCGGCTCGGCTGGCGTCGTCGTATATGGCGATAAATTGCGGCGGCGACTTTGACCGCGAGGTCGCGCAGGCGTTTCGCAAGGCGTACTGCGCCGCTTGCGGATTTGACCCGGGCAGCGGAGAATTTGAGTTGGTTATTCGCAAATTGCTGGCACATGGAGGCAGAAAATGAGTTCCGAAAAGTGGCTGTTGTGGCTGGATGGCGTGCATTCGCCGTTTTTTAATATGGCAATTGACGAGCTGCTGCTGGAGAACGCCCCGGCGGTGAACCGGCCTTTGCTGCGTATTTATAGGTGGGATCGCCCGTCGGTGTCGATCGGTTGCTCGCAGTTGTTTCCCGAGGAGGCCGCCCGTGATTACACCGTGGTGCGTCGCCCCACCGGGGGCGGAAATGTCTGGCATGATCGCGACCTCACATATACGGTGACGGTTCCGGCCGGTCACCCGATCGTACAGCTTGACCGCATGGCCAGTTACCGTATCTTTCACGAAGCGATGCTGCCGATGGTCGAGCATCTGGGCGGCCATGCTGTAATAAAGTCGGATGAAACTCCGGGGGTGGTGCGCGCCACCATGCGCTGCTTTACTTCGCCCAGCCGTTTCGATCTCATGGCGGAAGCCGGCGGCAAGTATGCCGGGGCCGCCCAGCGTCGCACCCGCAACGGTCTTTTGCATCAGGGCAGCATAAGTTTGGAGGCGTCGCACGGCGATTGGGAGGCATTGTCATCCGCCCTCCGCGAATCGCTGGCCGCCTATTTCAAGGTGGAATACGAGCCGTTTACCCCCGACGCCGATCTGATCGCCCGGGCGGAGAAACTGGCCGAAGAAAAATATGCCGGAACGGAGTGGAATCGTGGCTGAAGCACCGCAAAAACTCAAAACCGCCCTCGGTATTGCGTCCCTGCCGCTGGAAGGAGCTTTGCTTGAGGCCTTTACGCACCGCACCTATGCGGTGGAGCATAATCTTGATTTTGACAACCAGCGGCTGGAGTTCTTAGGAGACGCGGTACTGGAAATCATTCTCTCGGAACAGCTTTTCCGGTTTTATCCCGAAGCGGACGAGGGTAAGATGACCAAGATGCGTTCGGCGTTGGTGCGCGAGTCGACCATCGCCCGATTTGCCCGCGAACTCGATCTGGGCTCGGCTCTGATGATCGGGCATGGCGAACAGGACGCCGCCGGGGGCTGTCGGGAATCCATTGTGGCCGACCTGTTTGAAGCGGTGCTGGGGGCGTTGTATTTGCAGCTTGGCATCGACCCGGTGCGTAAACTCGTGACCGGTATGGTCGAGCGCGACTTCCCCGAACCGATCAAGTTGCTCAATGTGATAAATCCCAAGGGGATGTTGCAGGAGTTCGTTCAACGGGGCGGCGGCGGCACACCGGTTTATCGGGTGCTGCGCCAGAGCGGGCCGGATCATAACCCGGTCTTTGAAGTCGAAGTTAATTTCCGGGAATACACCGCCTGCGGTCGCGCTTCCAGCCGTAAAAACGCTGAGAGTGCCGCGGCTTGTAAACTTTACGAATATCTTACCGGTCATGGACACGCCGCAAAGCCTGCGGCAGGGGAGGTGGGCAAATGAAGTTTTCGCTGAGTTTTCCGGGTCGAGTGCTTTTTGGAACCGGGGTGCGGCACGATCTGGCGGCATTGCTGCCGCCGGGGCCGGTGCTGATCGTCTGCGGTAAACACTCCAGCAGCCGGATTGAAAATGAATTTATACCGGAGTTGAGCGGTCGCCCGTCCAGCGTATGTGCCGGGATCTCTCCCGAACCAACCGTGGACGAGGTTGACCGCGTGGTCGCCGCCGCCCGCCGCGCCGGTGCGCAGACCATCATCGGCTGGGGCGGCGGCTCCGCCATCGACACCGCCAAAGCCGCCGCCGCACTTCCGGCCAAGGCCGCGCCCTGTGTAGAATATCTGCTCGGCCATCTGAAGCCGCCCCGCCGTTCGCGTTTTTTCGCGGCGGTATCAACCACGGCCGGCACCGGGGCGGAGGTGACGCCCAACGCGGTATTGCGCGACCCGGTCTCCGGCATCAAGCAGTCGCTGCGCTGCGGCAACATGTTTGCGGACATCGCCGTGGCCGACCCCGAATTGACTTACGACTGCCCGCCCGAAGTGGCGGCCGCCAGCGGATTTGACGCCTTGACCCAGGCGATCGAGGGCTATCTCTCGCTCCGGGCCAATGTGGTCAGCCGTGCGCTGGCGGTCAAGGGAGCCAAGAAGATTTTTGCCAACCTCGAAGCGGCGGTCGCCGGAGATCACGCCGCCCGCGATCTGGTGTCGGAGGGGTGTTTGCTCGGTTCGCTTGGTTTCATAAGTTCCGGTCTGGGGGCGGTGCATGGCATCGGTCACCCGCTGGGAAGTGTTTTGCATCTGCCGCACGGCAGCGTTTGCGCCACACTGCTTGCACCGGTGCTGCGCCGCAATCTTGATGTTGCGCGTGACGAGGTGACTTCGATCGGTGCCGCGCTGGGCTTTTACAATCCGGTCAAGCTCATTGACGCGATCGAGGCGTTGCGCGACAAGGTCGGGCTGCCGGGCGATTTCCGTAAAGCCGGTCTGCGCCCCGGACTTTACGATTTTATCGTGGCCAACTGCCGTTCCGGGAGCATGAAGTCCAATCCGTATGAATTCAGCGACGACGACGTGAGGTCGCTTTTGGAGTCGTTGTCATGAAGCGGATCTTGGTGGCCGGCCCCAATCCGGCATGGCAGAAGGTGCTGTTTTTTGACGGGTTCAAATACGGTGCGATCAACCGGGCGAACCGCCTGATGCAGTTCGCCTCCGGCAAGGGAATAAACTTCTGCCGGGCCGCCGGGTGTCTGGGGCGGGTCGAAACCCAACTCGTGCAGTTCTGCGGCGACGAAAACGGCGAACGCATTGACGCCGCCTTGGGGCGCGAAGGCATATCGTTTCGTTCAATCCCGACGACGGGGGCCACTCGCTGCTGTACAACCTGTCTTGACCGGAGCAACGGGGTGATGACCGAGGTGATCGAGCCGACATACCCGGCGTCACCTGCGGAAATCGAGGCGTTCTTGTCCGCATTCTCCGGCGGACTCAAATTTGCAAGTTGCGCCGCTTTTTGCGGAACTCTGCCCAACGGCACCGACCCCGCCTTGTACGATCGGGCGGCAAAGCTGGCGGTAAAGGCCGGTTTGCCGGTGTTGCTCGACGGCTTTCGGGGGGTGGACGGGGTTTTGGCGGCCGGTGGCCGGGTCTGGCTTAAGATCAATGCCGACGAACTGGCCGAGCTGACCGGGGTGAAATCTCCCGCCGATGCATTGTTTAAGTTGTTTTCTTCACCGGGTGCGCCGGAATTTGCGGCGATAACCGACGGCTCGCGACCGGCTTGGGCGTCGGACGGCGACCGCCTGAT
>JAQVVK010000129.1 GCA_028698975.1 Victivallaceae bacterium | reverse complement strand
CACCCGTTTTTACCGAAAAAGCGGGCGAAAATGTCCGGGGTGCGATAGCCGGTCAAAGCCAGAATCCCTTCGTCTACCGCCCACACTCGCACCGTGCCGGAAACCGGCTGGCTCTTGGGATTGGAGAGGGCAAGCGTTATTTCGATATTTTCTCCGGGTCTGGCCAGTTCCGGGGCTTTGAGTTCGACTTTCATGCGGTGGTTGGCGGTCTGATCGACCGTGAGTTCGGCCACGGCAAAGGCGCGGTCAATACCGCTCCCAACGCCGGTCACCACCGACAGCGCGGCATTGTAGCTGGAGCGTTCAAGCCCGGAGGGTATATTGACTTTGACCTGATTGCGCCCGGCTTTGACCGCAAAGGAGCGAACTTCGTCGAATCCGGCAACCCCGGTGGTCAGCAAACCGACGCCATCGGTCGCTGAGTCAAACGAGATCGTCGCAATATCGCCCGGCTTGTAGCTTCCGGCATCGGTGCGAAACACCAACGCCGCCGGACTTTTGGGGCGGTTGCCGTCGCCGGTATAATGGAAAAACTCCATACTTGTACGAATACGCTCTCCGCATTTGGCGGTAAGCACATAACAGCCGGAAGCCAGCGGCCGGTCGGCGGAGCCAAACTCCAACTCGGTGGAAAAAGCCCCGAGATTCGTCCCGGACGGCAAAATCATGGCGCGGTTGAATCCGTCGAGCCGGGTGAGACGGCGTTTCCACTCGCGGTGGTAACGGCTGTCGCGCCAAGTCAACACATAATCCCAATCAACCCGGCTTAACTCAAATTCGACCAGCATGTCGCTTGAGGCCGTCAATCCGTCGGGGCTTGCGGCAAGCGCACGCAGACCGAAACGGCGGCCATATGACGAGGCAGCCCCGTCTTCGCCGAGCGCGATAAACCAGTCGCTCGGAAAAACCGTCTGCGACGAAAATGCGGATACGCCGTTGCCGCCCGGCTCGGCCACGGTGACCGAGCAGGTAAGCTGTACCGGGTTCCACGCCTTGCCGCCCTGAGCGGCGAATCCCGGATATTGTATGACCGGCAAGCCGCCGGAGAAAGTGGCGGCGCGCCACTCCAGCGGGCTGGGCTGACAAAAGGCGGCGGAGTCGCCGACCGTCCAGCCGGGCGCGAGTTTCCAGTGAGCCGGGTTCGCGCCGGGTTCGGCAAAAACCGTGCCGGAAAAACTGCCGTAATCGACCTTGCCGCCAAAATAATATTCGGCGTCCGTCGCGTAATTTATCGGCTGGTCGAGCTTGCGGATTTCGGCTTCGGAAGCCACTTTTACCTTGATACGGTCGGGAATAAAATCGGCCACCGCGATAAATCCCGAAGCGATACCATCGGGCAGCTCCGCCCGGAATGTATATCCGCCGACCGGCGCGTCGGGCGGCAGTTGAAATTCAACCCCGGCAAAACCGTTCATACCGATAACTCCGGCCACGGCGGCGACCTGGTTTTCACTCGGATCATGCAAGGTGAATTTTACCGGAAGATGCTCGGCAGGAAGCGATTTATCTTTTTCTCCGGGTTGCCGCACAAAGGCGGACACGGCGAATTTATCTCCGGGGCGCACCACTCCGCGCTCGGCAAATACCATCGCGACCGCCCGACCCGGCGTAAAATCGCGGCCGGACGCGGCAGTATAGAGTTGGTTATTCAAATCCAGATACGACACCTCGCCCCCCTGCCGCACCAGAATGGCGCGAAGTGCGTCTTTATTGGTGTCAAACATGGGCAGATAGGCGATCTTCACGGTGCCGTCGCTCCCGGTTACGCCCGCCCCGACCTTTTGATTGCTGTTACTTATCGCCTCGACCGTCGCACCGGCAGCCGGGGTGTTGTCGGAAAAACGACGCACAAAAACGGCGATTTCCCGCGCCTCGTTGTCGCAGGCGGCCGATATTGCCAGGTCTGACACCGTGAACAATAGATCGGTTGACGGCCAGTATGCTCCGGCACGCTGCAACGTGAGCCGGTAGACGCCGGGAACGGGGCGCGAACCCAGCATTTTTTCCAGATCGACCACGCTGGTGACCGACTGATTTTTAGGCGCGTTTACCGTGATCTCCTGCTCCGCTTCGGGGCGCATGCCGCTGCCGAAATTCATCGGGGTCAGGTTGTTGTCGTAAGCGCGGGTGAGCGTCGCCTTGACCCGGCCGACGTTGGTCGAAGTAAAAGGCAAAAGAAACTTCTGCGATTTCGCGGGCAAAAAAGCACCGTTCACCGCAAACGCGATGGCCGGCGTCGCGTTGGGGATCCGCACCACCGCGACCGCGTCGCGGCGAAGTTCGGCTCCGTCTTCAGCTTTCAACCCTTTTTTTACCGTCAAGGTGTAGCGCACCCCGGGCTTGAAATCCCCGGACACCATGAGGGTGCCGGAGGCGGCGGATGTTTCCACCTTGATTTCCGGCGACACCGCAAGCCAGCCGGGAACGGCTGGAAATTCGCCCAGCACCCGGTCAAAATCAAGATCGATCCTCTGGCTCCACTCATAGAAGTTGGCGGTTTTCAACAGAAGTTCGCGCTGTACTTCGATCTCTACTTCGGCGGAAGCCGGATTGTCGGGCTTGGCTTTTTCGACATGATTTTTACGGTATTGCCAGCAATTAAAAGCCAACGATGCTACCAATAGCAGCAACCCGGCAACAGCAAGAATTCCCCGACAGCGGCGCATAAAGCTAAACTCCTTATATATAAATTGTTAGATATTGGCACAATCAACAAATAATCCCGGTGCGAGATGAAGATATATCCTCTTGTCAACAAAAGCAAGGCACGATTAAAAGAAAGCCGAGTTTTATTTTTTTCCGGGGTTATGGATCAGCCGGTTTGGCGGCTCCGCCATCGCCGCGCCGCAAAAAAAAACGGGGCTCTTTGCAGAGTCCCGTCTTTTATTCGAAGGAAAGGATTAGCGGTGATGCAGCTTGGCTTCACGACGCTTGACCTCGCTCGGCTTCTCGTAATGACGACGATTGCGGAGTTCTTTGAGGGTGCCTTCCTTATCGAGCTTCTTCTTCAGCCGACGCAGTGCGCGGTCGATGATTTCGCCCTTTTTCACGCGGATTTCGGTATCCATAACATTCACCCCCTTTCGTCATTTTATTTTGACAGTCTTTCAATATATCACAAACGGCGCGCATTTTCAAACCGTTTCAGTTGTTTCATCGACAAAATACTGTGAAAATGCGCGCCGCCGCTTGCAGTAATCGGCTTTCGGCATTAATTTATATAAATGAAAGCGAGTGGATTCAAGATGCATGGTTTCAAATTCAAAGCGGAAAACTTCGAACAGTATTTTCTCGAACTGATTGCCGGCAACCGCCGCAGCCGGTTCGATCTCATACTGCGCGACATCCTTTTTATCGCCTCACGGTTTTACCGCATGGTCACCCAGTGCCGTATTTGGATGTACGACAACCGCGTCATTCGCAATCACGCCCTCGGTTGCCTCGTGGTCAGCATCGGCAACCTCTCCTGCGGCGGCACCGGCAAAACCCCGGTGGTGGAGGTGTTTGCCCGCACCCTGAGCGCACAGGGCCGCAAAGTGGCGATCTTAAGCCGCGGCTACCGCAGCCGCAAGCGTTCGATCTGGTATAAACTCGGGCACATGTTTCGCCAGCCCCAGATGGCGATTCCGCCCAAAGTCGTGAGCGACGGCCACGATCTTCTGCTGGAGTCGGATTTCGCCGGCGACGAGCCGTATATGCTCGCCTCCAATTTGCGCGACGTGGCGGTATTGGTCGACAAGGACCGGGTCAAGTCGGGCATTTATGCGATCGATCACTTTGGCTCCGACGTCATCATCCTCGACGACGGCTTTCAATATCTTATGCTCAAGCCGCACATCAACATCGTGCTGGTGGATTCGACCGACCCCTTCGGCAACGGTCATGTGCTGCCGCGCGGGATCCTGCGCGAACCCATCTCCAACATCCGCCGCGCCGATTACATCTTTTTGACCAAGTCCGACGGCAGCCCCAGACTTCGCCACCTCAAGCGTTTTCTGCGCCGCCACACCAGCCGGGCCGAGATCATCGAGTGCTGTCACAAGCCGCAATATCTGGTCAAAATGTTTTCCGATGGCGAACAACTGCCGCTTACCGCGCTCAAAGGCACCAAAGTCGCCGCGTTGTCGGCTATCGCCAGACCCGAGAGTTTCGAGGGATTCCTGGAGCAACTGGGCGCGGAGCTGGTCTGCAAAGACCATTACGCCGATCATCACCGCTACACCCGGCAGGAGATACTTGACTTCATCAATCAGGCCAAGGCGGCGGGCGCGGACATGGTGGTCACCACCGAGAAAGACGCGGTGCGGATACCGCACTTTGACCGCTGCGACGTACCGATGTTTTATATGCGCATACAGATCGACATCCTGAGCGGTAAAGAGAGTTTCGATCAGTGCATTTCGCGAATTTGCTTCATTTGACCTGAAAACGGTCGAGAAAATCCCTGACCGCCGACGCCAGATCCGGCTTGACCGTGATCCCGGTCAAATCATGCGTCGCCGCCGTGGTCGGCCCGTAACCGGTGAGCAAAAGATACGACTCGGCGCACCCGGCCGTGCGACCCGCTCCGACGTCGCTCATGCGATCCCCGGCCATGGCCGAGCTGGCAATATCGATGTGCAACTCGGCCGCCGCCTTTTTCAACATGCCGGGAGCCGGCTTGCGGCAATCGCATTCGCCGGTGTATTTGGGGTGGTGCGGGCAAAAATAATAGGCGTCGACGGCGGCTCCTGACTGCGCCAGCAATTCGTCAAGACGGCGATGCACCGCGTGCATGTCCTCCTCCGTATAATAGCCGCGGGCGATACCCGACTGATTGGTCACCACCACCGCCAGCATGCCGGAGGCGTGTATCATTTTAAGGGCATCGGCCACGCCGGGCAGCAGCACCGCCTGCTCCGGATCGCTCAAATAATCGACTTCGGCGTTTATCACGCCGTCGCGGTCAAGAAAGAATGCACTTTTCACTGTTTCTCCGTCTGGTCTATAACATTTGATGGTATGTTGCCGATGACCCGCACCAATTCAGGCGAGAATTGGCGTTTGAGTTCGTCGGCCAGATGATCGCGCCCTTCAAAATCGGCGCACACCGCAAAAAGCGACGGGCCGCTGCCGGTTATTTCGGCGTTAAGCGCGCCGTGTGCAAGCATCAATTCACGCAGGCCGGTCAGCAACGGAAACATTTTATAGAGAGCCATAGCCAGATCGTTGCGGATCCCCTTTGCCACCCCCGCCGCGTCGCCGCTTTGGAGAGCCGCCAGCAGCCGCTCTAATTCGCCGGCCGGCGGCACGCCGATCAACTCCGGGTCAAGATGGGTGTACGACCACTTGGCACTCACCGGAAACAGAGGGTTGACCACCAGCAGCGGCGGCGGCAGAAAACGCCCGGACGGCTTGACCAACTTCTCGCCGACGCCCCGGGCGACGGCAAGCGCGGGTTCGAGAAAAAACGGTACGTCGGCTCCCAAAGTGAGCGCAAGTTCGGCAAGCGGCCCCGCGCCCAGCCGGTGAAACTCCTTTTCCAGCATGGCGAGCACCGTGGCGGCATCGGAGCTGCCGCCGCCCATTCCGGCGGCCACTGGGATATTCTTTTCGATGAAAATATCGAATGCGACCGGCAGTTTCGCCGCCTCGGCATACGCCAGCGCGGCGCGGCCGGCCAGATTGTCAAGACCGCAGGGTATACCGGGCAGTGAGGATGTCACCCTGACCCCCGGCGCGCCGCCGGTTTCGACGGCGATGCGGTCAAACGGTTCTTCGAGCGGCTGAAACAGCGAGGCGAGATCGTGATAGCGATCAGGCCTTCTGCGCGTCACCTTGAGATAAAGATTTACCTTGGAACGCGCCCGCCCCTCCAGTCTCATTTACGCTCAACCTTTGTTCAGTTCGTTGTCGGAACAGGGCGCGAACTTAAACCCGTACTGGTCGTTGTAACGCCTTGCCTCGGCCTCGATCGCCACCGCAAGACGCAAAGCCTTGAGACCGGCTTCGCCCGGCACCTTGGCGTCACAG
>JAQVVK010000128.1:1639-6083 GCA_028698975.1 Victivallaceae bacterium | reverse complement strand
GTACCGTCACCGAAAAGGTCGATAAACTGCTTGGGGCGATTCTCCCGGCTGAGCGGCCAAAAGCGTTCTCCGCGACCTCCGGCCATGATGACTGCACAACGTTTCATCGACAACAACCCCTTTCTGGCATTATTTTCCACTTATGGAATAAGATAACACGGGTTTGGAGAATTGTCCAGCCGCCACGACGTAATTTAGCCGGTTATGCAAAGTCGATTTTCCTATTTAGTCGATTATGCAGCCCCAAGCAGCTACTTTACGCAGTTTTTAGCGTAATTATCCAACTTACCGCCCCTCCGACGCTTGCACGGCGGAGTTTGTCGCACTATATTAATTATCAATAATAGTTTTTTATCATAAAGGGATTTATCATGTTGAAAACAAAAATTCTTCTGGTCGGCTACGGCAACGTGGGCCGCGGGGTCATCAAATCGATCGCCAACAATCCGGATATGGAGCTGGTCGGCATACTCAGCCGCTCACCGGAACGCGTCAAAAAAGAATTCAACGCCGTGCCGGTGCGCGCCATGACGGAGGCGGAGGCCTTTATCTCCGAAATCCGTCCCGATGTGGCGATCCTCTGCGGCGGCTCCAAAGACGACCTGCCCAAGCAGGGGCCGGTATTCGCCAAACTGGTCAATACCGTGGACAGCTTCGACAACCACAGCCGGATTCCGGAATATTTCAAATCGGTCAACGACGCGGCTCTGGCCGCCGGTCACGTTTCGGTCATCTCGACCGGATGGGACCCCGGATTGTTTTCGCTGCAACGCGTGCTGGCCGGGGCTTTTATCCCCGGAGCCCGCGCCTACGGCTTTTACGGTCTGGGAGAAAAGGGCGGCCTCAGCATGGGGCACTCCGACGCATTGCGCACGATTCCCGGCGTGGCCGATGCCAGACAGTTTACCCACGCGGTGCCGGAGGCGATCGAAACCATCCGCCGCGGCGAAAACCCGGTTTTCCAGCCCGGCGACATGCACACCCGCGAGTGTTTCGTGGTGCTTAAACCAGGAGCCGACCGTGAGAAGATCGTAGAAACCATCCGCTCCATGCCGGGGTATTTCGCCCCCTACAAGACCACGATCAACTTTGTGTCGCAAGAGGAACTCGACAGTAAATACAAAGGGTTCCCGCACGACGGTCTGGTGATCGCCGCCGGTTCGACCGGCAACGGCAATCAGGCGCAGGTCGAATTCCGCTGTATTTGGGGCAGCAACCCGGAAGCCACCGGCAACGTGCTGGTTGCCCACGCCCGCGCCGCCGTGCGGCTGGCCGCCGAAGGGCGCAAGGGAGCGATGACCATACTCGACATCCCGCCGAGCTATTTTACGCAGCTTGACCGCGATGAACTGTTGAAACACTGGATGTGACAATACCATGAAGATCACCCCGTTTTTTGAAAACCGTCACCCCGGCCCGGCCCGCATCGCCATCTTGATGAGCGGGGCCGGCACCAATGCGGAGGCGTTGCTCGAATTTGAACGCGCCACCCCGGATTGCGGCTTTGCCACGGCGGTGATCTTCACCGATGCGCCGACTGCTTCAAGAGCCGGCAAAATCGCCGGCCGGTTTGATGTGCCGCTGGCCGCGCTGGACATCCGCGCATTTTACCGCGAACACGGCGAAGAAGCCATTTCGCTGGTATCGGCCCGGCGGCGCGAACTCCGCGAGGAGTGGACGTGTCACCTGAGAAATCTGCTCAAACCCTTTGAAATCGATTTTGTGGTGCTGGCCGGTTTTGTGCCGCTCTGCAATATAACCAACGATTACGCCTGTCTCAACGTTCACCCCGGCGACTTGAGGGTGACCAATGAAGACGGGCTGCGACGCTATGCCGGGCTGCATTTCCGCCCGGTCGAGCGCGCCATTCTCGACGGCAAGTGCGAGTTGCACAGCAGCGTAATACTGGCCCAGCCTTTTCGCGGCTCCGGCAAGGCGGAGATGGATTCCGGCCCGGTGCTGGGGGTTTCGGCCGGAATACCGGTCGAGCTTGGCGGTTTTTCGCTTGACGAATTGCAAAAAATCGACGCCGCCCGCACTCCCGGCGTCAAAGCCGACGACGCGCTGCGTAAAATCGCGGCGGCCAATCTGGAGAGGCTCAAAACGGCGGGCGACCACAAGATACTGCCGCCGGTGACCGCCGACTTCGCCCGGGGGCGTCTGGGAAGCGATGACACCGGCCGGGTATGGCGTTTGGCTGAAACCGGCTGGCTCGAAGTATGATTGGATCGCTGAATTGAATAAACTTGGTATAACCCAATTAAGGATGTCAATATGAAGAAAAAACTCGATCTCGTCAATCCGGGCATGAAATACCGCCCGGTCCCGTTTTGGAGTTGGAACGACCAGCTGGAGCCAACGGAGCTGCGCAACCAGATCGATGAGATGTACAAGGCCGGCATCGGCGGATTCTTTATGCACGCGCGCGGCGGACTTCAGACCGAATATCTTTCCGACCGCTGGATGGAATGTGTCGAAGCGTGTCTCGACGAAGCCGCCCGTTTCGACATGCAGGTCTGGCTTTACGACGAGAACGGCTGGCCGTCGGGCTTCGGCGGCGGTCTGGTCAACGGATTGGGCGAGAAATACCAGCAGAAATATCTGCGCCGTGAAACCATCGAAGCCGTTGATGCCAAGGGGCGCGAGCACACGATCTGCTATTTTGACGAGGCCGGTGAATTTTTGGGGCGCGAACTGCCGGAAAATTGTTCCGGCCGGGTCATGCGTTATTTTTACGAGGTAAACCCGTTCTATGTGGACAACCTCGACCGCGAAGTGGTGGCCGAATTCATCAAGGTGACGCACCAGCACTATTTTGACCGCATACCCAAAAAACTGCAAAAGCAGTTGCGCGGCATCTTCACCGACGAGCCGCAGCTTTCGCGCAACGGTCTGCCGTGGTCGCTCACGCTGGAGGAAGCCTACCGCAACGCCTACGGCGAAGAACTGCTGCCGAGCCTGCCCGCGTTGTTTGAAGTCGACGACCGGCGCGGAGCCGCCAGAGTCCGCTTCTGGAAGCTCACCGCCGAGATGTTTCGCGACAGCTTCATCGGCCAGATCCGCCAGTGGTGCGACGCTCACAAGTGGGAAGTCACCGGGCACATGGTGCTCGAAGAATCGTTTCCGTGGCAGATTTTGAGCAACGGCTCGGCCACCGCCCAGTACCGTTATTTCAACATTCCCGGCATGGATCATCTCTGCCGCATGCTGCCCGATCAGCTCTGCATGGCGCAGTTGATTTCAGCGGCGGCGCAGTTCGGGCAGAAACAGATCCTTTCAGAAAGTTTTGCGCTGGCCGGGTGGAACATCAACTTCACCGGCATGAAATGGATCTATCAGCCTCAGTTGGCGATGGGCGTAAATCTGCTCTGCCAGCATTTGCAGGGTTATTCGCTGCGCGGACTGCGCAAACGCGACTACCCGTCAAGCAACTTCGTCCACCAGCCGTGGTGGGAAGACTATGCCAAGATAAACGACCGGTTCAGCCGGGTCGGCATGCTGCTGGCCGAGGGGGAGCAGCATGTGGAGGTAATGGTGCCGCACAATCTCTCCAGCGCATGGCTGCGTTTTAACGGTTCGCTGCAGAATTCGCCGATCTCACGCTTCGAAAACTCATTGCGTCTGCTTTCGACCGAGCTGTCATCGTTTCAGATACAGCATCATCTGGCCGACGAGACCATCGTCGAAGCGGTCGGCTCCTTTGAAAAGCGCAGCATCAGAGTCGGCAAGTGCCGTTACAGCATCGCCGTACTGCCGGAGCTTAACAACCTCTCGCGCCGCATGTACGAGCTTTTACGCAGTCTCGATGAAAACGGCGGTACCGTGATCCGCGTCCGAAGCGCGGAAGCCGACGACCGCATTTTTATCGACGGCGAAGAAGCCGATACCGAAGCGCAAGGCTGGTTCGCCTCGCTTCCGGGGTTTGACTCGGAGCGGGCGGCCGCTTCCGCCGTCGCCATGCTCACAACCGATGCCCCGATCATCACCGAAAACGGGTCGCCGACCACGCGGATACGCAGTATCTTCCGCGACTTCAAGGATTTAGACGGCCGCGCCGGTCGCTTCCATTACATTGTAAACACCGCCTATAAACAGGACGCGTTTGTCAGCATCGCCCTGCCGCGAACCGGTCGTCAGGTCGAGGTGATAGATCCGGATACCGGAGCGTTTTCGATTCTCTCCGGGGTGAAACGCGACGGCGATTTTCTGGTGTTCGACTGGCCGCTGGCCGCGCTGGAGGAGGCATGGTTCTTTGTGGCCGACCACCCCGGACGGCACGAGGCGCATTTCAAGATGGTTGATTACAATGCCGTCGATCCGGTGGGCAGACTGGTCGGCCCCTTTACGGTGGCGGATACGCCGCAAAATTTGTTCACGCTCGACCGCTGCCGCTATCGGATTGACGAGGGCGAGTGGAAATTCGACGACGTGATCTCGATTCAGA
>JAQVVK010000128.1:0-1629 GCA_028698975.1 Victivallaceae bacterium | reverse complement strand
ATTTGAATTCACTGCAGGCGCCGATTTCGACGAAGCCACCCCGCTCAAGCTGGCGGTGGAAACCCCGGAGAAGTTTCGTTTCTCGCTAAACGGCAAGCCGTTCAAGGCGATCGACCGCGGCAAGCTGTTCGATCAGGCGTTTCGGCTGATCGACCTCCCGGCCAATACGGTCAAGCCGGGGCGCAACGTCATCGGCATGAAGCTCCTGTTTCATCAGGGCAAAGAGGTCTATGACGCTTTGGAGCGCGCCAGACAGTTTGAAACCGAATACAACAAGCTCACCTATGACACCGAGCTTGAAAGCATCTATCTGGTCGGCGGCTTCTCGGTGCGCCATACCGGGAAGATACAAAAACTCGACCGCGAAGCATGGCGTTATTGCGGCGTCTTCGAGCTGGGTGCGCCGATCTCCGGCATGGAAGTCGCGCCGGACGATCTGCCGGCCTCCGGGCTGCCGTTCTTTGCCGGCAAACTCAAGCTGGCTCGCGAAGTCACATTGACCAAGCGCGAAGCCGAAACGATCGGCGCGCTGCGTTTCCGGGCGGTCGGCGTCAATTCATGTCTGGTACGCATCAACGGCGAAGTCGCAGGCCAATGTTTCTGGGCGCCGTGGGCGGTGCAGACCGGCGGGCTGCTGAAGCCCGGGGTCAACCGTATCGAACTTGAGTTGACCTTATCGCTGCGCAACCTGCTTGGGCCGCACCATCTGGTCGAGGGAGAGTGCTACGGCGTCACCACGCTGTCGTTTAACAAGGATCCCAATATCATCGACTGGGCTCCGCCGCCGTACGCACCGGGCTATTGCCTGGTGGAAAACGGCATCGCAGACATGGAATTCATCTGAAAAATCAGGACGGTATAAAATGGCAGAATACGATTTTTCCGCAATCGAAAAGAAGTGGCAATGTTACTGGGACGAGCATAAGACCTTTCGGGCGGTCGATGGTTCGTCCAAACCCAAATACTATGTGCTCGACATGTTCCCCTACCCCTCCGGTGCCGGTCTTCACGTCGGCCACCCCGAGGGTTACACCGCGACCGACATCGTTTGCCGATACAAACGCATGCGCGGCTTCAACGTGCTTCACCCGATGGGGTGGGACGCTTTCGGTCTGCCGGCCGAGCAATACGCCGTTGAAACCGGCACTCACCCGTCGATCACCACCAAAAAGAACATCGACAACTTCCGCCGCCAGATCAAATCGCTGGGTTTCAGTTATGACTGGGATCGCGAGATCGACACCACCGACCCGCGCTATTTCAAGTGGACGCAGTGGATTTTTATGCAGCTCTACAAAAAGGGGCTGGCCTACCTCGACGAAGTTGCGGTCAACTGGTGTCCGGCTCTGGGCACGGTGCTGGCCAACGAGGAAGTCATCGACGGCCGCAGCGAACGGGGCAACCACCCGGTCATCCGCCGCCCGATGAAACAGTGGATGCTGCGTATAACCGATTATGCCGAGCGTCTGCTCAACGACCTCGATCTGCTCGACTGGCCGGAGGGCGTCAAGGAGATGCAGCGCAACTGGATCGGCAAATCCACCGGGGCAGAAGTCACGTTCCGCACCACGGCGGGCAAGCCGGTGACGGTTTACACCACCCGTCCTGACACCCTGTTTGGGGCCACCT